>WQWD01000213.1 GCA_009785545.1 Treponema sp.
CTGTCTAATGTTGATGATGTAGGCGGTAAGTAGAAGGGGGAGCTTGGGTGTGGGTGGGGGGGGGGGGGGTGATATAATTGCTTCTATGTTTTGCAAAAACTCTTCTTTTTCATAAGGTTTGGTTATGAAACCTGCTGCGCCTAATTTTGCGGCATGAAGCCTGTCTTTTTCGCTATTCAATGACGTTAAAAATACAATGGGGACTTCCCACAGCATACTTATCCCTTTTATGGAAATAAAAGCATCCCAACCGTCCATTTCGGGCATGACAACATCCAATAAAATTAAATCAGGAATAAGACCGCCAGACAAGTAACTTAACGCTTCTTTCCCGGATTTGGCTACGAAAGTTTCGTATTTGTGTTTTAAGATGTTTTCTGCGTAATTGAGATCAATTAAACTGTCATCAACCAATAATACTTTCTTCATAATAATTCTCTGTACTTATAAAGATAAGTCTAATTAATGAAATAAGCAAGCTAAATCGTTAGACAACATCGGCAGGCGGACTGCGAAAATCCCTGTCGGCTCGGGATGGTCGTGGGATTTGTCTACGGACGCTCTGGCGTCGCAGTGTTGCCATCCACGCCATATTTCGCCGACAGTGCTTTTCGCAGCCCGCCTGCCGATGGTTGTCGATACACCGCCGCCCCCTTGCGTGCAGGTCGTGCGTGAGGGTAGCGACCGACCTAATCGTGTGTTATGTGCCGTTAGTATTTTCATTGTATTGACCTTCAACACATAAATTAAATTCTTCTAATAATTTTTTCATATCGGAAAAATAATAAAAACAATGAAATAAAGGTAAAATAAATAATACAATCATGAAAAATATATTGAAAAATATACTTACATTTGACCAAGCCGGTATTAATTTAGTAACAATTATATATAAAACGATTATGATATATATTATATCGAAAATAATATAAAACAAAGGAGCTGTTAAATTATAATTAATTTTAGTTTTATTATCATTTTCAATTAATTCTCCATGTAATTCAGGTATTGGCAGTCTAGAAGTAAATATTTTATTACGAGATATTTTAAAATAATTTTCATTTATTTTACCCATAAATATTTTTTCATCATCTTCCTCTTCAAACAGACCAATATTTCGAGTCATTTCTTTTAAATTTTTTTTTACTTGATTAATATTCCTATTTAATAATATGCTTTTTTTCTCTATTACCATAATATTATTATGCAATTAATTTAACTTATTGTCAACTTATTATTTTCTTTGAAATATCCATTTACTGATGGCACATAACTGCAATTATGTTAGGATTAAGCCGCAATAATTGTAATAACAATTATTGCTTGTAATTGCAAAAACCTAATAAGCATTTCCCTTATCACAACCATGATTTGTTTCCCCCCCTCGCCACAGCTTGTACGCAAGGGGGGGATATAACTCTGGCAGGCGGACTGCGAAAAGCACTGTCGGCGAAATACGGCTGTGTAGTCCGAGCCTGCCACGCTAGTGTTCTGTCTTATTCAAATGACGCAATGGCACGTTAAGTTAATTCTTTATGCATAAAGAATTAACGCACTTTGTCATTCCGCTAACCGAATAAGACAGAACACTAAGCGTGCGTAAATGAAAGCCACAGCCGTTCCCGAGCCGACAGGGGTTTTCGCAAGTCAGCCTGCCGTAATTGTAATACACCGCAGTCCCTTTGCGTACACTGTCTACTACTAATTGCAGTTTTTTCCAATGTATGCTTTAATAAAAACAATGAGCGATAATTCTAATAATGACAAAAAAGACGAAGGGCCCATGTTTCCGTTTGGCGGGCCAAATGGACCTAAATTGCCTGATTTTAAGGGTTTTGGCGGCTGGAAATTTCTTCTTCTTTATGTAGCTATCCTATTTGTCGGGATAAGCATTTTTAACAATGTTTTTCTTAATAGAGCAAACCCTGTGATTGATTTCTCTGAGTTTAAAACTCGAATTGCCTCTGGCGAAATCAGGCGTGTCGAAATAACAGATTCCCACTTTACCGGGTTTACCAATCCTGCCAGACCGCAGCCTTCGAGAATCGGCGCAAGAAGACCTCCTGCCAATATGACTCAAGATAGAATCTTTCGTACTGTCGCTATTAATGATCCAAGTTTTATTCAATTACTTGATGAGAATAATGTTGCGTATTCTGCCGTTCGGCCTGATCCGATTCTGGGTTTTATTCTTAGCTGGATGTTGCCCATCGCATTTTTCATTTTGATCTGGCGGTTTGTTTTCAAGCGTATTGGCATGGGAAGCGGTGTGCTTTCTGTTGGACAGAATCGTGCGGTAATTGTTGCAGAGGGCGACATTATCACACGCTTTAAAGATGTTGCCGGAGTTGACGAAGCAAAAGAAGAACTTGTCGAGGTTGTCGACTTTCTCAAAAGCCCTCAAAAATACAAAGATATTGGTGGAAAGATTCCCAAAGGTGTACTTTTGGTTGGCCCGCCCGGAACAGGAAAAACCTTGCTTGCAAGGGCAGTTGCCGGAGAAGCAGGTGTTTCGTTTTTCCGCATGAGCGGAGCCGACTTTGTCGAAATGTTTGTCGGTGTCGGTGCGGCACGTGTGAGGGATCTTTTTAAGCAGGCAAGAAATAAAGCGCCGTGTATCATATTTATTGATGAGCTCGATGCAATCGGTAAAAGCAGAATTAACAGCATATCTGGAGGCAACGACGAGCGTGAACAAACTTTGAACCAGCTCCTTGTCGAGATGGACGGATTTGACGGCACAAGCGGTCTCATTTTGTTAGCCGCAACAAACCGCCCTGATGTGTTGGATCCTGCGCTCCTTCGACCGGGAAGGTTCGATCGGCAAGTGCTTGTAGACAGACCCGATCTAAAAGGCAGAGAAGCCATTTTAAGAATTCACGCCAGTCCTGTCAGGCTTGATCCTGCGGTAGATATGGAAGCTGTAGCTCGTGTAACCTCTGGTTTTTCTGGAGCCGACCTTGCAAACATCGTCAACGAAGCTGCACTTTTAGCAGTCAGAGCGGGGCGAAAAATGGTAAGTCAGATTGACTTCAGTGAAGCCATCGAAAAAACTGTTGCCGGTCTGCAGAAAAAAACTCGGGTGCTTAAACCTAAAGAACGAAGACTCACAGCTTACCATGAAGCTGGTCACGCAATGATTGCCGCTTATACACCGAACGCCGATCCTGTAACAAAAATTTCGATAATCCCCAGAGGTTTTGCTCTTGGTTACACAATGCAGTTGCCCCTTGAAGATCGATATACAATCACACAGTCCGACTTGCTCGGTCGGATTGATATTTTGCTTGGCGGTCGAATTGCCGAAGAAATGGTCTCTGGCGAATATTCAACAGGTGCGGCAAATGATCTGACCAAGGCGACAGACATCGCCCGCAAAATGATCACCGATTACGGCATGAGCGATCGTTTCCGTAATGTGGCGCTCACTTCACGAGGCATGAGCATGAATGGTCAAGAACAGCGTGAGCCTGCTTTTCAGCGTGAATACGCCGAGACTACTCAGCAATACATTGATGAAGAAATCGCCCGTGTAATTGAAACCGAGTACGTCAAAGCAAAAAAAATCCTCGAAGATAAACGTGAGCTGCTCGACCTTGTTGCCGATGCGCTTCTGGAAAAAGAAACACTTGACGAGAAAGAGTTTAAGGCACTTCTTGGAGAAGGTGTTTTTGTGGTGGCGTAATTGGAGGATACCAGAACTCTGGGGCAGTTTATCCCCTTGCATTATCACTTTGAAATGTTATCCGACAATGCTCGCATGAGTGCATTTAAGTCCGCAATTAACCGTGTGGTAAAACCCGGTGATGTTGTTCTCGAATTAGGGAGCGGCACAGGCGTATTATCATTTTTTGCGGCAGAAAAAGCCCGCAAGGTTTATGCTGTAGAACTCAACCTTGATCTGGTAGATGAATCTCGCCGTTTTCTCCAACAGAATCGCAATGGAGAAAAAGTAGAAGTAATTCATGCTGATGCTTTTGAGTATATTCCCCCTGAACCCGTTGACGTAGTGATTTGCGAAATGCTTCATGTCGGTCTTTTGCGTGAAAAACAATTGGAAGTAATTGATGCTTTTAAACGCCGTTATCAGCGTAACTTCGAAGGCAGTCTGCCGATCTTCATTCCCGAAGCTGTGATTCAGGCTGTCATGCCTGTCCAATATGATTTTGATTTTGATGGATACTACGCTCCTATCATGTTGTTTCAAAATCCATATAGCAATGCCCACTCCCGAACGATGATCCTTGGCGACCCTGTGATTTATCATCAATTGCAATATGCCGTTCCGTATATGCTTTCTTGCCAATGGAGCAGCTCTCTGCAAATTACGGAAGAAGGTACTCTTAATGCGCTTCGCATTATCACAAAAAATATTCTTGTATACACATCTGAAATAAATTCGACAATTACATGGGATAATCAATTTCTCATAGTGCCGCTTGATCGGGAATTACAGGTTCATCCCGAACAAAGAATAGCCGTTAGTCTGGACTATCATGCCGGAGCGCCTTTGTCCGCATTACGCCCTGTCGTGAGTGAGACGGTCAGTTGAGTCTGTCTAAAATGCAGGGCATTTTAGACAGACAACCTTAAAAGCAGTATTTTCGCACCGTTTAGGTACTAAACGGGAGAAAATACAAGGTCTGTCCGTAAAGTAACCGACTTTATGGACAGACAGATAACCCGAAATATGTTATAATCAATCATGGGTAACATTCTGCGGCATGGCATTGATATGTATAAAAAAACGATTGATCAAAAAGATTCACCCTTGCGAGGATCACCCAAACAGGGCGAACCTGATTATGCGCA
>WQWD01000214.1 GCA_009785545.1 Treponema sp.
ATCTGTTATAATTTCCGAAAATACCATAAGCGGATAAGGAGTAAGGGCGTGAAGAATTTCAAAATACATCCAGTCTGACGGAGTTCCGGCTCTTTCAAAAACATCGTATGGAATTATCTGAATTCTGTATTCTCCCGGAGGCAAAGATACATTTATAAAATTGGAATCCGCAAAATCACGTAAGTGATGCATAAAGGTTCCATTCGATTCTCTTTCTATAACAACTTCATATTCATGAGCGTATTCACCACCGTGCCATACAAACCGCTGAATAAATCTTGGCACATTATTTTCCGTATCAATAAAAAATCCCGGAGATAATGCGTGGTAAGAAAATTCGTCTTGAGCAAAAAGAGGCTGCAAAATAATTAAAAGAAATAAACAAATTACAAACCTGTTTCTAATTGCCATAGAGAATTCCTGCGTCTTCTATTTGTACCGGGGTTATAGACGGCATATCAATTCTAAATACACCTTCACTGATAAGACCCCGCCGATCAATTACATCTGAATAAATATTTACAGGTTCAACTTGCCAGACAAAAATTCCCCTGTCCAAAAGCCGTAAATTGCTGATTCTAAATGAGGTATTGCCAGTTATAATTGTATTAATAATTCGCTGCCTGCCTTCCTGCGTTTGCTGATACAAAATAAAAATATAAGCGTTAGCTCCCTGTACCTCAGCCCAATTGAAAACAATCGCTCTTTGCAAATGTAATTCCGCAAAACCAAGAACAGCGTCATTTGCCGGCTGCAATAAACTCGGCTGAGGAAGAAGCTGAGGTTGCACTGGCGGAGTCGGCAAAGCCGGAGGTGGCGGCGGTGGCGGTGGAGTCGGCATAACCTGAGGTCGAGGCAATGGCGGAGGAGGCGGAGTTGGCGGAGGAGGCGGAGTTGGCGGAGTTGGCGGAGTTGGCGGAGCCGGAACAATGGCGGCTAACGCTGTTTGTTGGAGCATAAAAGCCGGGATTATTTCAGCTGGTACTCCTTGAGGCACTTCCAGCGAGGGAGCTTCAGCGGCTAACCAATCCGACAAACTAATAAAAAGATCAGCTTCCTGCTGAGGGACTCGTTTTACCTGAAAAAACCCGACAGTTGAAAAAGCGCCGCTGCCGGTGTAAATTGCCGGAAAAACAGGCTGTACACGCCAGAACCACATCCCTTCGCCGGGAGCTGCCATAAACTGCGAAGGAGTGGAACTTTGTATTCTGATTTGCGCCTCAGAAAAATCCGCAGAGCTGCTTACTTCTAATATGTAAAAATCAGCCTGCTCCACATTTGCCCACTGAAAATTAAGCAGCGGAAGTTCTTCATAAAAAGTAAACAAACTGTTAAAAGCCGGACTTGTTAATTCAAGGCCTGCTCCGTCGGCGACAGTAATTTGCCCAAAACTTAATGTTTCATCTTGCCACATAATCCGCCAAAACCACAAACCATTATCAAGTGAAACTTGAGCAGTTCTGTCAAGATTATTAACCGTATTAACAATTCTGTTAAAACTGCGATCATGAGCTATTTCCAGGCGCAGTCTCATATCAGGATCAAGATTAATTCTGTTCCACTCAAAATTTACCGCAAATGGTTCCGCACGATTATTCACATAACGTGCATTTGGAAGCGGCGAACTCGCAACAACTGCTCTTTGCAGAATAGGTGTTCCGTAAATATCCATAGTGAGCAGATAACCTGCGTTTATTTCCTGCACAGTGCCGTCTGCAGCGGCAAAAATGGCAGTACCTTCATTTACCTGAATGGATTGACGATCTTCGGTTACAAGCACGCTTAATACAGTTCCGCTTGCGGTTTGCACTTGCTGCCCGTGAAGCTCAAGCGTTAAACCTCTTGAATCGTCACCTGTAATAATTGACATATTTCCTTCGTCAAGAGTAATCTGCGTAACTTCGCCGCCCGCAGTGCGTGTTATGCGAATTAACGTATTTTCATCCATGTCGATTCTGTTGCCGTCGATGTAAAGCGTAGCAGCGGAAATATCGGCAACACGAATTAAGTCTCCTTCAAAAACCGGCGATTCGCTTCCGGGTCTGTCCCATACAGTGCGATCAGGCAGCCGCCTTTGAACAACATTTCTTCTAACAATAACAATTCCGATAGGCTCTTCATTTTGCAGCTCAAAAGTTTGCATGAGATCTCGTCTGAATAATTCAAGACTAGCGGCGGCAATAACAAGAAAAACAATAATGATGATTATATCTATAAGCCGAAGTTTCCCCATTCGTGAACTGGATGTTCGGCGTAATTTATCGCTCATTTTTCCCATTACCCTCTTTTTTGTTCAACGCCGATTTCGTATTTTTTTTCACTGGCATTGACATCAATGGTTTTCAGATCAGGCGTTTTTATGCCAAGAAGAGTCCGCACTTCTGCAAGAGTCTGAGGCCCTTTGGGTTCATTGATAAAATTAACTACCGCAAAAAGGCGCAATGGTTTTTCTTTTCCTTTTACTGTTACCGGCGGCATTTCTTCGCAAATAAATCTGTCACCAACAAGATCCCATGTATTTTCAGAGATAAGTATATCCGCACCCAAAGGTTTGGAAAGAGATTCGATTCGGGATGCAAGATTAACAGGATCGCCTATAACCGTATACTCCATGCGCAAATCACTTCCAAGCTGTCCCGCTGTAACAATACCTGAATTGATACCGCACCCGATACGAATTAATGGGGAAGCAGTATCTCCGGCTGTGCGTGATTTGTTCAAATAATAAAGAGCTTTTCTCATCATAAGAGCGGATTTAACGCTGTTAAAAGCATCCTTACGAGGACTTCCCGCCGTATACGCTGTTCCCCAATGCGCCATTACAGCATCGCCGATAAATTTATCGACAACACCGTTTGTTTTTTCGATACAGTCAACCATTTGAGTAAAGTAACCGTTTAACCAATAAACAATTTTATCAGACGCTTCGGCTCCGAAAAATCTTGTAAACTCTTCCGACTTAGCCGTAAAATCACGAATGTCAGAAAAGAAAATCGTACCGTGTTTAGGCAAACCGCCTGGTTTAATTTCTCCACGCATTGCTTTTACGGCAATTTCTTTATTTGTAAATCTGCCGAAAATATGCAGAGCCGAACTCATCTTTTGGAAGCTTGAATTTAAAACGCCAATTTCATCTTTACCGGCAGGATCAATTTCTATTTCAAATTTGCCGCTTTCGATTTGACGGGCAGCTTTGGCAAGTGATCTTAACGGAATCGAAATTGATTTTGAAAAAAACCAAATAAAAATAATTGAAATACTTAAAACCGCAATTGTTAAGTAGATATTACGCCGTGTAGTTGCATAGATACCTTCAAAAACCGTATCGAAATCAATGCCGGTTATTACAACCGTACCTGCGATGTCCAATTTAGAATACGCTAAAAACATTCGCACATACCTGTCTTCTTTGATTTCTTCGATTTCTCCATCATAGAAAGTATTTTGAAATACATTTACAGCCGGCTGAAAAAATTCGGAAATATTGCCAATCAGCGGCGTGAAGATACCTCTTCTGACAATATCGCCTGATTGCAAAACGCCAAAATCGGCGTATACAAGCATTTGTCTTGAGCGATTTTGGCTGTCAAGAATTGATCTGATCACTTCCAAATCTGCGACATTCGCTCCGTTTCGGATTGGATCAAAATCGGCAAAAAGAAGAATGTCGCCTTCACTGTTTAACATAAATGATTGGTTTAGTCCAAAGCCAAAATTTTCGTTTAGAGTATCTGAAGAAAATAAAACTCCTCCAACTCCGCCGTTCTGCCACGGAAAAAACAAAGCCAAGAGAGGGCGCTCAAAATGAGGCGCAGCGTTTCGCAATAATGTTTCTCCTCTAACTGCCCGCCCCCAAGCTTCTCTTTGTCCGTCAAAATATGAACGAGCTAACTGCGGATTTACCTGCCTTGAATGGAAATATTGCTCATTGACAAAAAATTGTTCTTCCCCGCCCGGAACGACAAAAAAAACGGCAGGGATATTTGGATTTTCATCAAAGAAAAAGTTAACAGAATTTTGAATATTGAAACTTCTTGCGGGCTGAGGCTGAGCCGCAAGCATATTAATTGTTTGAATAAAAATACGCACGTTTGAACGCACGTTTGTCAAGGCGGTTTCCGCATCAATTGCCGAACGCCGGTTTATTTCAAAATTGTTTTCCTCGGCGGAAATTTGCAAATCCGCCTGAACCAACAGCGAAACCAAAACCGTAATGGAACCTAAGGAAAGTACAACTATAATCGAAATAATCGCTATCAGTTTAGCACCTATCGAAAATCGTATTTTATCCAATTTGCGACTCTTATCTTTTTCTCTCATGTATATATTATCGTTGTATTTTGTTACTTAATTGAGGTTTTCTCAACTTTTCGGACATCGCTTGGTTTTCTGTTATTTGTTATTCGATCAGAATTGAAATCCTGCCGAAACTGCGGCTCCAAAAGCGTATGGGAATCCGCCTCGGACAAAAGGTTCGACAAATACCCTGTTCGCAAAAATAAAACGCCAGCCAAGACCAACCCCGGTGCTTATGGTTCCTGTGTTTGAAGGTATCGAAAAATCACCCGGGCGGTTGTATAAAGACGGGCCTGCCATGAGCTGGACAAAGGGGCCGCCGTAAGTAGGCAAACCCAAAACCGAACTTAGATAGTGCCTAAGCAAAAAATTGATTTCTAAAACGCTGACATTTTCTTCGTTGTTAGAGAAAAAGGCAACTCTAAGGCCTAAAGCCGTTCCGCTCCCGTATCCTAAAGCGATACTTCCGCCATAAGCGTACCCCGTTTGGGAGTACATGGC
>WQWD01000215.1 GCA_009785545.1 Treponema sp.
AACAGAAATATTATTACGACGATAAATGTCGTCTTTGCCCTATTGGCGGCGACAGCTTGAAACAATTACTACCTCCCAATTAAAAGCTTACTTTAGGGACAACTCTTGCTTCCGGGGTTTCTGTTATGTAAAACTCCTTGGCATTGAACTTGAATATACCTGCGATTATGTTTTGCGGGAATTTCTGGATTCCTGTGTTAAATTGTTTTACTGTATCATTGTAAAACTGACGGGCGAAGGATATTTTGTTTTCGGTATTTGTCAACTCTACCTGAAGTTCTCTAAAATTTGAACTTGCCTGAAGAGCCGGATATGCTTCCGCAACCGCAAACAAGGTTTTTAAAGTGCCAGTCATGGCGTTGTCCGCTGTTGCTTTTTCTGAGACTGTTTTTGCGTTTGCCATGCCGGCACGAGCGGCTGTTACTTTTTCAAACACTTCTGATTCGTGCTTGGCGTAACCCTTTACAGTTTCGACAAGATTGGGGATCAGGTCGTAGCGTCTTTGAAGCTGCGTATCAATTTGCGCAAATCCGTTATCTACACGGTTTCTTAATGTAACAAGTCTGTTATAAGCAAATATTATGAGAAGAATCAGCGCTCCCGCTGAGATTAGTACAATGGTCAATGGTTCCATAAAAGTCTCCTTAAATCAATCTGAGCGGCAATTTCTGCCAATTATTGAAACAATAGCAAAATAATGGCTTCTTGTCAATTATTGAAGGGCGGCATTGTTGAACGGGACATTATTACAGATTTTCTATATATGCTTTCCCTACGTATTGACTATTTTTTGATTTCTTATCATCTTGTTGTTATGTATCGTGATTTGTCGTCGGTATCTTTTATTCTTCCCGCCGAATACCAAAAAACAGCAGAAAGTCTGTTTCCGGGAAATGGCTTTCCCAATGGGCAAGCTCCGAATTTAAAAGCCGCAGCCGATTTTGCCAAGATACTCGGGATCGGCGTTGAGTATCAGCGTTTGCTTGCATTGGAAAAAGAAAGCGGCGAACTGAAAAAGTTTCTTGACCATTTTCAGAATAACATGGATCTGCTGATAAAAAAAACATGGGTAGATAAATCTGACGAAAAACGCAAATACAAGCTTCAGGATAAAGTTCCGTTGTTTATGAAAACAATTGAGCAGGGAGACTATTTAAAATCAATCGAAGAGTTTAGTACTATTTTAGATGATTTGGCGTATTTGCTGTTTGGCGCTCAAAGCGAGAAAGAAGATTTTACCGAGTATACATTTCGCATTGATGAACAAATGGGACTCTTTTGGTGGTACGAAAGCAGGCTCATGTTATTCAAAGAATTGAAAGAACAACAAGTTTTATGGGCTGTTTTACTTTTAGGTCTGTGCTATCTGACAAACTTTTAACGATACATTTTTCACTAAGGAACAATTATGAACAATGAAATTTCTGAAAAAGCGGTTTCTTTCGGAACCGACTTTATAAGCGAATTTATAAAAGAAGATTTAGCGTCAGGGCGATTCAGTTATGTGCATACCCGCTTTCCGCCTGAGCCAAACGGCTGGCTGCACATCGGGCATTGTAAAGCTTTTTATATTGATTTCATGATGGCGCAGCGTTTTGGCGGAAAATGCAACCTTCGTTTTGACGACACCAATCCCGAAAAAGAAGACATCTCTTATGTCGAAGCAATCAAACGTGACATTAAATGGATGGGTTATGATTGGGAAGACCGTGAGTATTACGCTTCGGATTATTACGAATACTTATACGACCTTGCTGTAAAGATTATCAAAAAAGGAAATGCTTATGTTGATGATCTGACAGACGAAGAAATGAGAGAGTATCGGGGAACGGCTGTCGCAGACAAAAACAATATCACCGAAACTCCTCCCGGCAGGAACAGCCCATACAGAGATCGTTCTGTTGAGGAAAACCTTGAGCTTTTTGCAGGAATGCGTGAAGGCAAGTTTCCTGACGGAGCAAAAACGTTACGTGCAAAAATCGACATGGCTCATCCAAATCTTGTTATGCGTGATCCTGTCATGTACCGTATTCGCCGTGAGCACCACTACCGCACGGGCGATTCATGGTGCATTTATCCCATGTACGATTTTCAGCACCCGCTTTCCGATGCAAAAGAGGGAATCACCCATTCCCTTTGTTCACTTGAATACGAAATCCACCGTCCGCTTTACGAATGGTTTATCCGTGAAGCCGAAGTTTTCCCTTCACGTCAGATTGAGTTTGCCCGCCTCAATTTATCGTACACCGTTATGAGCAAACGCTGGCTGTTAAAACTTGTGCAGGACAAACTTGTTTCCGGCTGGGACGATCCACGTATGCCAACAATTGCGGGTCTGCGCAGACGGGGTTACACTCCACAGGCAATACGCAATTTTGTTTCGCAGATCGGAATCTCCAAAACGGAAAGCATGGTAGACATGGCATTTTTGGAATTCTGCCTCCGTGAAGATTTGAACAAATGTGCAAAACGCATAATGGCGGTTTTGCGCCCGCTTAAACTTATAATTGAGAATTATCCGCAAGAAGAACTCGATTCGGAAGAACTTGAAGCTGTCAACAATCCCGAAGATGAAACTGCCGGAACACGCAAAGTGCCGTTTTCCCGAGAGTTGTGGATTGAACGTGAAGACTTTGAAGAAGTGCCGCCGCCCAAATATTTCCGATTATTTCCGGGAAACTCCGTGCGCCTGCGTTATGCGTACATCGTCACTTGCACAGGTTTTGACAAAGACGCTGACGGCAACATAACCGCCGTTCGCTGCACCTACGATCCCGAAACAAAAGGCGGCAATGCTCCCGATAACAAAAAAATAAAAGGCACAATCCATTGGGTGAGTGCAAAAAACGCTGTCCCAATCGAAGTGCGTCTTTACGATTATCTGTTTAATATAGAAAGACCGATGGAAATCGCTCCCCGTGCGGACGGTTCTCCCGGAACATTTATCGACAACCTCAATCCCAATTCGCTTGAAGTTCTCCGCAACGCATGGGGAGAACCTGCCATCGCCGATGTCGCCGTAGGTGAACCGCTTCAGTTTGAGCGGCTTGGCTACTTTGCCCGCGACCCGGACACAGTTACAGATGTAAACGCAGACGGACGCCCTGTGTTTAACAAAACTGTTGGGTTACGTGACTCTTGGGGAAAGATCGCCAAGAAGGGATAAAAGCAATTTCCCTTCATTTACCACGTTCTGCCATTAAGATTTCAATTTCGTTCTCGTTTAATCCAACCATTGCTTCGCCCAAATCTTCTGACAGAGTTGCAAGCAAATTTGTATTGTTATAATCTGAAACGGCTTTTACAATTGCGGCAGCTCTTTTGGCAGGATCTCCTGATTTGAAAATACCAGAACCGACAAAAACACCTTCAGCACCCAGTTTAACCATAAGTACAGCGTCGGCTGGTGTTGCTACTCCGCCTGCCGAAAAGTTCAGTACAGGCAAGCGGCCGTTTTTATGTACATATTCAACAAGCGCAAATGAAACCTGCAAATCTTTTGCTTTTTGGTACAGCTCATCGTCTCTTAAAGTTTGAATGATTTTTATTTCGCTGTTTATGGCACGCATATGTCTTACCGCCTGAATTATGTCGCCGGTTCCCGCTTCGCCTTTTGTGCGCATCATTGCAGCACCTTCTTCGATTCTGCGAAGTGCTTCCCCTAAATCTTTTGCTCCGCAGACAAAGGGTGCGGTAAAACTTCGTTTGTCGATATGGTATTTATCATCGGCAGGTGTTAAAACTTCGCTTTCATCGATACAATCTATTCCAAGCTCCTGAAGAATTTCCGCTTCAACAAAATGACCAATTCTGCATTTTGCCATTACCGGGATTTTAACACTATTTTTTATAGCCTTGATAATTTTTGGATCGCTCATTCTGGAAACGCCGCCTGCAGCACGGATGTCGGCAGGAACACGCTCAAGAGCCATTACGGCGGCAGCTCCAGCAGCCTCTGCTATTTTTGCCTGTTCTGGTGTTGTTACATCCATTATAACGCCGCCTTTTAGCTGCTCTAAGTTATTTCCTTTTGCTTCGTAGTTAAATGTCATTGTTTTTCCTTTCTGTTAGACTTATTTATCTTTACAATATTTTGAGAGTAATTTCAATATTGCATGAATCAAATATATTTGCTACATTGTTAACATGGGATTAGTCTGCGTTTTTGTAAACCAAAAAGGCGGTGTTGGTAAAACAACTTCTGCAATCAACATTGGGGCGTTTTTAGCCGAAGCTGGAAAAAAAGTACTCTTGGTCGATTTCGATGCACAAGGAAACCTTTCCAGCGGTGTCGGCGCTAATCCGCCAAAACCCGGAATTTATGAGCTGCTTTCCGGCATTGCCTCGGCGGAAGAAGTAACAAAAAAAACCGCTGTCAAAAACCTTGATGTGATTCCGGCAAATATCGATCTTTCCGGTGCGGCAGTAGAATTGATCGATCAGAAAGAACGAAACTTTTTCCTGAAAAAAGCACTTGCCCCGATTAAAAGCAAATATGATTATATCCTGATTGATTGTCCTCCCAGCCTTGGGCAGCTTACGATGAACGGGCTTGCGGCGGCGGATTCGGTTTTTATCCCCATGCAATGTGAGTATTTTGCTATGGAAGGATTAAAACAACTTTTGCATACAACAAAACTTATTCAAAAAAATCTTAACCCGTCTTTGAAGATAGGCGGAATTTTCTTTACGATGTACGATCCCAGAACCCGCCTTGCGAATGATGTAATTAAACTTATCAGCGCAACTTACAAGGACATGGTTTTAAACACAAT
>WQWD01000216.1 GCA_009785545.1 Treponema sp.
CCGATATTGTGAAGCTGGCGAAGCGCACGGTACACAAAAGTATCAATTACATCTGTAGTTCGGAACAGAGCAGGATTGTCGCCGACAATAGCGTATATCATACCAAAGTCGCCGGAAAAAATTCTTCCTACAGCAAGGATCGTCAACAAAATAATTGTTACCTTTAATGAAGGTAAGGTAATATACAATATCTGCTGAAGCTTACTTGCCCCGTCAATTCTTGCAGCTTCGTACATCTCCTGATTTATGCCGGTTATAACCGCCACATAAATTATCGTTCCAAAACCAGCGCTTTGCCAAATTCTAAGAAAAACAAAAATCGCCGGCCAATGCTGAGGATTGGAATAAAAGTTTGGATCTGTGCCGCCCAATCCTGTGATAGCTCTTACAAGAATACCCGAACCGCCGATAATACCGCCCAAAAACATCGCTACAACAGTCCACGAAACAAAATTGGGAAATATGGCTATTGTCTGAACTATTTTTTTGTATGTTTTATTTTTTATCTCGACAAAAATCAATGCAAGAAACACAGAAACAAACGTACCGCTTGTTATAAACAAAACATTCAGAAAAATCGTATTAAAAAAAATTCTTCCTATTCCATGATGATTAAACAAAAAACGAAAATTTTCAAAACCTACCCAAGGGCTGCCCCAAATTCCCAGCATATAATTAAATTCTTTAAACGCAAGGAGAATTCCATACAACGGGACATAGGCAAAGAGAATTAACCAAACAATGGCAGGGAGCATCATGCCATACAAGAGCTTGTTCGTCCACAATTCCTTAAAGACGAATTGTAATTTTCCCGGTTGTTTTAACAAGACTCCGTTTTTCAATGCAGCTCCTTATTGCGCAAGTTCCAAATGAGCGGTTAGCTGGCGGACTAATTCATCTTTTAATTGCAATAAACCTGCCGCATGATATTCTTCCATAGCGGCTTTCATCATTTCGGCACTTGAAGAATAAAGCTCTCTGTCCAAAAGACCATGCCGCAAAAAAGGCCACACTCTGTTTGAAACAGCGCTCACATTATCTACATGGTTTTGAACAAAATTCGGGTTAAAAGCAAAATTGTTAGCGGGCAAAGCCACTACAGAGCTTTCCAACCGCTCGAATTCACGGAAGGGAAGGTCTTGTTCATTGATTGTATCCGGAAACACAACAAAATTAGGATTCCATGTTAAACTCCAACCGGGCCAGGAAAAAGGATAATCTGTTAAAGCGTTAAAAGTTCCATTTGGATTGATGATGTAATCGTATCCTTCGATACCAAGTTCAAACAGGTTATGATTTTCCTGCGATGAAAAAAGCCAATCAAGAAAACGGACAACTGTTTCTTTTCTGTTTGATCTTGCAGGTATGGCAAGGCCGTGGTGCATAACCATACAGTTTGGAATAGAGCCGGGGCGCAGATTGCGAATATCGGTGTCGTACACAAACCTGCCAAGGCGTGCCGATGAATCTTCCATGCTTTCCAGTACATTGTCATAATCGTTGAGAGTCCCCAAGAGTGAGGCTGCATAGCCTGCCCAAAACATTCGGTTTGGTCTTGTCAAAGAATTGTCATCGACAAAACCACGTTCACGCCAATGCACAAACTGCTCAAAGCGATCCATGGCAAAGTCACGATTGAAGGGCGGTGGAAAATTGGCAAAAGCTTCATCTCCGGCTCCAACAGGAGCAACCGCAATCAGAGAATCTGCATAAATGTAAACCATAAAAACTGTGCCTGCGATATTAAAACCACGTATGCCAGCGTGTACTGCGTTTGTGAAATGTCCTCCCGCTGTGAGTAAATTGCAAAAGCCTCTTTCAGGGTGCAAGTATAGAGGCAGTACGCCTCTCACCAGAGCTTCCTCCCAATAGAGCTCAAGACTTTCGAAACTATCAATTGAACCAATGCCCCATTCCTGCGCCCAGTCCTGCCGGTAAAACACAACAGAAATACCGCCACCGTAAGAGCGGTACAGCGGAATACAATACATATTTCCGTTTACAAGATTTGCCTGCAAAACCTGCGAATGTAAAACATTCAAAAGATTGGGATGTACGGAAAAATTGATAATATCACGTAAATCGGCGTATTTGCCTCTTTGTCCCATTTCACGTAAGAGAAAACGAGGCGAATCGAAGACCAGATCGTAAGAATTTCTTCTTGCTTCAAGCGCATCTCTAAGCCTTTGGTTGTATTGTTCGGGAGGAACAAAAGTGATTGCAAGCCGAATGTTCAATGTATCCTGCGTACGGCGAAGGAATTCTTCGTACACACGCTCAAAGCCATCAGGCTTATGCCCGTTAAACAGGATTCTAACAACATTGTTGTCTCGAGAATCATCTGAACAGGCGGGAAACAAGAAAAACAACAGACCGATGATAATTGCCGACGGTAAAAATAAAAACAATAATTTTGGGTGGCTTTTTACTTTTTCTTTCATCATGAATCATTTTAAGCCCGGTATTTAGCCCTGTATACTGAAACACTTTAGAAAAAAAGTGGGTTTTTTTTAGATTTTGAGCTTGGGGATGTAAAAACGTACGTCATAAAAAAGGGGGTGTTCGAAAAGTTGGTTACTTTTCGAACACCCCCTTAAAATTACTTGTTGTTAAAAATTTTTAATCATTTGGCGGAAGTGGTGGAACACCTTCGCGTAACAAGTCAAGTGTCTCATGTACGCCCACATTGGTGAAGTTTACTTCATCAAATGCAGTGTTGTGCATGGTTACGCCGTGTACCCAAAAACCGTTACCACCAATCCAGTTATAATACAGATGTCTCATACGCACACCGGAAAAGTGTTCTCTGTGATTAACTCCATTCGAACCTTGTCTAAACATTCCATTAGTGTACGTAAAGAGTTCGTTTACACCAGGTCTTAACACTTGGGCAACATGAACCCATCCGGCATCGGGATTCATAAGAACACGCCATTGGGTTCGCCTTGCTCCAGTTCCGCCATCTTGCGGTCTTGTTATGAAGAAATGGTTGTGAGAATTAGCACCTGTCCCACCTTCAATAAGTATTCCGCCCCATAAATTACCTGTTCCTGGCTGGCGTCCAAAACGTGCAGGATTATCGGTATTGCTCGCTCGCATATAATACTCTAAAGTCCATTCATTGTTCCCAAACAATGAAGTAAAAATGGGACCAAGATCAATGCGCTGATTTTGAATCACTCTAATGCCATTAACATTTACGATATTAGGCTGTTGAACCTCAAAAGCATTGTTGGTCACATTCACAGGAATGGTTAATAATCTAACATTACTTGCGCCGTAAACCCTTGCTTCAAGCTGGTCTTCATTATTAATACGGTATTCGATTCTATGGATATTCAAATTTTCATCGAGCCTCCATCTGGCAAAAACAGTCATATTAGCGGTTAAAGTAGTTGCCTGTGTCAATTGCGTACCAAAATTCAATACACTTAAACCATTACCAACACCAACGTCATTAATGGGATCAGAAGATCTAAGAGTCCACCAGCCATCAAAGACAAAACCAGGCAGTACAGGATCAACCGGCCACTGAGCAGGGTTACTTGTAAAGCTAGGTGAATCAACCGGCAATATTGCTTCTCTGGTTGTTGTATTGTCGGGGAATCTTCCGATATAGGAGTCAAAAGTAACACTAATTTCAGAAACCCAGATCGCAAACAATTCAGTAATATCATCTGTAATAACGGTATCACCAGTTACAAATATTCCTTCGCCGTTAGCCTGAGTATTCCATCCATAGAAGTTAGAACCCGCTAATACTGGATTGGCAGGGAGGAGCTGATACACGTTCATCCCTATTCCAACAGGTACTCTGATTGTTACAGCTTGAGTGTTGCCATCCCAATTTCCACCTTGCAGATTAAATATGATGTCGTTCGTTTCAAAGCCTTCCAGTTGGAAAAGTGTATGCAGAACATTTTGCCTGCGAGCAGCAACCTGTGTTGCTGTCAAAGCTCCTTCCTGAATAGCAAATTGGTACAGCTGAGAATTTGCCCCTCTAAATGGGCCTATAGCGGCATAATCAATATTATTAAACGATTCAGCCGCACTAGCCCAACCCAATTGTTGGGCACCCTCTACATGGATACCATTACGGAAAACATCAAGCCGTTCTGTTTCAGAGTTTCTTACAATAAACAGATGTCCCCAATCACCGGCATTTACGCTTGGTCTTGCGGCAAATCTTCCTGTAGCTCCACCAGGAATGGTTACATAAAACCAAGTCTGTGATTCTATCCTAAAAGTTCCGGGAGCTTCTCTTCCTAAAGTTTCCCCACCAACCGTAACTTGCCCAATTCGATTCGGGCCTGTATGGAACATAAGAACATCGACATTTCCGCCCTGTGTAAAATTTGTTTCTCTAATGAACATTTCCATTGTCCAGTCATTGTCATTGCCAATAAAGCTGCTTATTATTTGACCATTCATGTTAATGATATTTCCATTATCGAAATTCGGATCTGTGCCAGGTGTACCAATATCCCAGTTCATAACGTTTCTGCCGTTTACGTCGACTATGCTGATATGTTCACCCGTGGTTACCGCAAAATTCTGATCATTAAGATCACGCATGGCTATTTCCGGAGTTCCGCCATTGTCAAATACTCTAAGTTCAACCCTGTCAGGAACAGATATATTGTCAGGTGTTCGAGGAAATGTAATTGTAAGAGTTAGTGTCGCAAGATTCCATTCAAAAGCAGCGCCCGTAAAATTATTTGCGTTTTCA
>WQWD01000217.1 GCA_009785545.1 Treponema sp.
CCCAGAGCGGACAGACTGGAGGAGGATCCGATATTAACTTTAGAGGCGGCGACTTGTACTTTGGTATTCCGATTACCTTGCAAGTAAGGTTTTAATCCATCATTGCTTTTGCGATGAGAGATTGCTAATTTGAAGTATGGCGATGTCCGAAAAGTAACCAACTTTTCGGACATCGCCTTTTTTGTTAAGTTAATTTCTTAAAAATATAGAACTAATCGCTGTATTAAAGGATACGATATATCATGACACCAAGACAACCTCAACTGCAAAACAAAGTTTTTAAAGATGATAAGGGAGTACCTTACAATGGACAACGAGTTATTGTTGTACCTACAAAAGATAAAAATTATTTTTCTGGCTATATAGAAACTTGGGTAACTTATAATAATGGCAAATTACATGGAAATCCTGCAATCATTTATCCAGACGGTCTTGAAGAGGAATGGGATAATGGAAAATTTGTAAAAATTTCATCACCAGCCTACAGAGATTGTTGATTTAATCTAATCTAATCTAATCTCTTTTCTTTTTGGCAAACAGCAATCATCTTAAAGTGCAAAAATGCCGAAATTTAAATATGCGTGCCCGTATTCCTGTAAAATACTCGCTTTTAATGCTTCTCGGCGGTCTGATTTTTGCTTTAGGGGTAACGTTTTCGCTGATTTTTTTGCTTTCCGGGCCTAAATTGGGTCTGCATTATGACTTTATTGCCAATTTTCAAAGTCCGCCTGTCGTTTCCCGTGAAATTTTGATCATCGATACGGAAGAATTTGTTGACGGCAATGATCTTTTTACAGTTTTTATGACTTTGACAGAAATGAACGCTGCGGCTTTAGTGATGACGGGCAGAATATCACCGACCACTTCCCCGATTACGCTGACTGAGAGCGAAATTCGCAGGCGTTTTATGGATGAGTACTCGCTTATCGGAGCGAATATCCGCAATTTATTCGAAGGTATCCGCATGGGTTTTGTTACGCCGCAGCAGGCTCCTTCTTTTGTGGATAGGGTAGTGGAGCTGACAGAGCTTGGCAGAGACCGCCTGATTTCAGCGTTACTCGACAGAGACGAAGACATTATTCGTGCTGCCGTTGTTTTTGGCAGTTACTTTGAAGTAACTACAGAGCCGCTGTATGATTGGGATGGTCAAATAAGGCGGGTAAGACTTTTTGATCAGGGTTATGAATACACACGTTATGCGCATCCTGTTTATTTAAATTTGATGAATCGTTTTTCCGCTTCTCATGTTGAATACACAGATCACGATAGTTTTTTGTGGCTAAGGTCTTTAGACGGAAACGAGCTTGATATTCGATTCGACAAAAACGGAAATGTTATAGTGCCCCGCAATCCTGTTTTTCGCCGCATGGATATTTCGCTTTTCAGAAATTACGAAGAATCAAAATATCTGTTACACGATATAATGACAACCGCAAATGAGCTTGGTATCTTCTCTCACACACTGCCTGAATTAACTCCTCTTTTTTTGGCGGAATATACTTTTGCTCTTATGGATGAACTGTTAAGAACTCCAACCGAGCAAAATCGAATAAGATGGATAATCGCAAGAACAAATTATTTTAACAGCCTCTCGGATTTTTTTAACAGCTCTTCTTTTGAAAATTTAATAAATGAATACGAAACAAAAATTTCAAACGCACGGCTGGAAGATCCAACAGATAATAATGTAATAACGAACCTCATCGAAGAAAAAGAGCTTTTAATCGATTATTATGCGGTAATGTATGAAAAATACAGACGGTTTTCTTCTGTTCGGGCAATACTGGAAGACGAGCTTATGATGGCATATTGCATAATAGGTCCGTACGACAACACTTTATATTCTGCGCTTGTAGCTAATCTTTTAATTACAGGGAATCATATAATCTCTGCCAACAACCGAAATATATTTTTTTGGTCTTTTATTTTAACATCAATTGTGTTGATTGTCACTTTTTTGTTCAGGCCTTTTTTACAGCTTGCCATGGGAGTTTTTTTAAGTTTTTTATCCGCCGTGGGATTTGGTCTTTTGTTTTTTTTCACTTCATATTGGATTGACCCGTTAATTGTTTTGGGTGCTTCGCTCTGTGGAACTCTTTTGATATTTTATTGTAAAACAGCATTATTAAGGCACAGGGTACGAACGTTTCGGGCAGCTTACGGCTCTGTTGTTCCCAAAACTTTTCTTGTTAACTTGATCGCTTCGGGCAGACCTCGTTTGTCGGAGATCAATGTAACTTATGCCGCCATTGTTGCTGTCAAAAATACAAAATTGATGCTTGATGAAGCACGAGAAAGCCCCGAAGACGCAGGCAAAGTACGCAGCACTTTTTTAATGTCCGTAAAAAAAGTTTTGTTTGACGCGGGAGCTGTCATTTTAAGTTTTGAGGGAGATACAATTATTGCCTGTTTTGGCTCTCCGATTGAGCTTCACCCAAACAAGTCCTCTTATATATGGTCAGACCATGCTAAGTCATACAACCCGATAGATAAAGCGAGCTTTCTTGTTCGGGAATTACTGGAAAATCCAAAAGAGCCTTCGAGTGAGGCATGGCACTTTGCGGTAGATTCTGGCGAATGTACTTTTTACTGGTCGCCGGAAACAGGATACTCCGCCAACGGGAGCGCTGTTGTACGTGCAAGAATTATGGTAGTAAAAACTCTTCGGTACAAAATCCGCTCTCTTATTTCTGACGTTGTACGGAGAAAAATAAATTTGGAAAAAGAGCCGGTTGGTTCTCTTTACAGCAGAGACGATAAAATATACACGCTTGATTAGATCCTGTTTCTTGGCTGCCTTACAACTTTTACAATATCGCTGTGTTGACCGATCCAGATACGTGCGTTAGTTTCGATGTCGGTTAGCTCGGCTGTTACAAAATATGTTCTGTTGGTTAAGTTCCCTTGTCTTTCGATAATTGTTCTTACAGAGCCTGTCAGAATAAAGTCAGCTCCTATTTCACGGCCAAGAGCGGCAACAGTTTCCTCACTTGCCCATGATTGCTGATCCTGTCTTTCCGCACGGACATCTTCTCTTGTATCGCCGCCGGCGACAAAGTCAAGTACGCCGCTGTTAAAAATAACAGTTTCCATTGTAGAGCTGATAATGGCGGTGTTGATGTGTTCAGAGCTTTCGTTTCTGAATCTGCCGACAATTACCATAGGTGTGCGGCCGCCTCTGTCTCTGATAGCTTCCGCTACTCTGGGACTTGAAAGAGCGTCGTTAATCAGATATTCGCACACAATCCTTACATCTCTGGCATTCCAGTAACCGCTTAAATCTCTCTCGTCTCCGGGCTGCACTCTGTTAACGCTTGTTCCGCAGGCGGAAAACAACAAAAAAGAGCCCATGATCAAAGTCAAACACGAAATTGTTTGACCTTTGGTTTTAAATAAATTTTTCATAAATAATTCTCCTATCTTAAGTTAACAGACTGTAATAAATTAAGTCTGCCTGAACTAACAGTGATGCTTCTGCGTTCAGAAGCAATTATGTTACGACCATTATAATAATTTATTATAACATAATATTCGCCCGGGTCAAGGTTGATCCCGCCGATATGCGCCTTATTTGGAAGAAAACGGGACATTCTTATATCAGCCCTCTCAGCCGCATCCAGAGCAACTCTTGCGGACAGCGCCACTAGAGAACCTCTTAATTCACCCCATTGCCTTGTCGCTTCCCTTACGGCAACATCAGTTACAGCATATCTTAAAATTGTGCGGATGTATGTTTTTAAAAGTATGCTCGAAAAACGTGCTTTAAAAGTTTCTTCGATAACCGCTCCCATATCTTCAAGCAGTTCAAGATCAAAAGACTTCGATTCTTCAAAACCTTCAACAACCACTTCGATCCTTGTTATGCGGCTGGGTCTTGGAACCAATACAGGAAGCCTGAACGTAGCTATACTAAGTATGGGGTGCTGAAACGGAAGGTAATGTATCATAGTTCGTTCTTCTTTTATCGGAGACAACCCTGTAAAACTAAGAACATTTAATCTTGCCATTCCTTGCGGGATATTTTGATCCCGTGAAGCCTCAACAGCGGCGGGAACCGGATGACGGTAAATTGCCCGATTGGCGGCAAAAGCTCTGTAAACCTGTTCAAATTCAATGCGGGCGGAATCGACATCGCCAATCGCCTGATAAAATAATGCGCTTAAATACCGGGCAAGGGCGGAATTGGAAAAATTGACAGCGATTGTATCAGGCAGTTGGCTTATGCCGGTTTCCCTGTAAAGCATTTCGCCAAGACCGGCTCCGGAATTAGGGTCGACAAATTCATGTCTTCTTGCAAGCATATTGAGTTTGCCGCTGGAAATCGTAAGTTTGCGTATTTCAACTAACGCACTTTCCATATCGCCCATGTGGAAAAAATTCAGAGCGTTAAAAACATTTAAGTAAATGTCTTCAAAATCTTCGCCGGGATAATCTCTGGCATTGTCGTTAACAATCCATGTTAAAAAACCTTGTGTTAAACTTTGAGTGAAAGCCTCGGCGATTAACCTTTCGGCGTTTAACAGGTATCTTGCGGAGGCTTCCCAATTTCCGGCGTAATGTTCCAAAAGCCCTTTGTCCAGAAAAAGCAAAATAGCGTTTCTTTCGTTATATAACGGGCGTCTTCTTTCCTGCCCTCTCCTTATTCTTTCAACCGCCTGCGGAAAATCTTCATGCCCGACAGCCGTGTCTATCTCGGCAAATTCTCTTGGGTGTGTAGC
>WQWD01000218.1 GCA_009785545.1 Treponema sp.
CAGCCGGAAAACCAAAATGCAAGAACACCCACAGGAACTGCGGAACATCGGTTTATCCTTTCTTTGGGAGCCGGCTGGAAGCCCAATGATTTTCTTTCTTTAAGAGCCAATCTTGCAGGAATACTTTCGTTAAACAATGGACACAAACCGGGCGAAACAGCTTTAGGCGGTCAAGCCCGGCTTTCTGTCGGCTTCAGGTATTAAAACTTCGGGAAGAGCCTTATCCCGATACTTGCCACAAAACTTAGAGAGTGCGGGTACTGCGGGTTGTTTCTGACAACGCTAAATGGATTAGGGCTTCCTGAATTCGGCTCGATAGTATTACAAATATCCGTAAAATAAGAAAACACTCCCCCCATCTCGGCAAATACGCTCACTGGCAAATTCATTCCTACAAAAGAATGTTCTCCTCTAACTCTTAAAATGTGCATCCACTGATACGCCCCATCACGTAAAAAATATTTTCTTTGGCGAGGATCATTGTGCCGTCCGTGTCTTGGGAGTTCTGACCAAAGAGAAGAACCCGCAACTGCCCTATCTCCCCATGTCGCGCCGTGACGGATCATCTGATACTGCAGACTGACTAAACTTCTTGGCGCCGGCAGCATTGTAAAGCGTATTAAAAATTCGTCTGAATTAGGCGGAATATGATGGCCTAAAGACCTTCCCATATTAACAAAGTTTGTTTCCATTACATCGCTTGGAAACCATGGCACATCTACACGGAGATGTGTGTAATTATACGGCTCATTTTTTGTATAACTAACTGTAAATGTCGCAAAAGGAAGCCATGGTATTTGAAGCTGAATGCCAAGTTGATAGGCGTACATCATTCTTGCCATTTGTAAAAAATCTCTTGCCGGGCTCATCTCGTCAATAAAAACAGAACCCCACATTCTTCCTAATCCGGGCAACTGCGCTTGCGCATTAAAGAATAATGCCATATTGTCAAAATCGCCGGTGCTTGACTGATAAATAAAGTTATCCATAAATGGAAAAAGATAACCTAGCTCAAAACGTTTCGACCAAACAGAGGTGCTTCCAAATCCAATGAAAAAATGATCTGCAAAATTAAACTCCACCATGTTTATGGAAAATGCGTTCTGAAAAGTTGAAGCCGGAATTTTGACGTTAACATTCGGTTCGCCTATTTTATTACTAAATTCTAAAATCCCTGTCAAAGAAGAGAATGAAATCCACGAAAAAGGCTGAATAACTGTCTCGAACGCCAAAAAAGGCTGTGCGCTTTGATTTAGTACAAGGCTGCTTCCCTCTGTCATGCCTGCCCATTCCCGATCTATTCTCGCAAAACGCAGAAAAACGTGCCCGTTAAGTAAAGACGCTGAAAGCTCAGGGTGCATCCAATAACCTAAAGAAAGATCACCTTCCGGCCAAAATGTCATGCCGCTTGTCCGAAGGCCGCCAATAGGAAAAACCCAGCCGCCCCAGCCTTTTCTGTATGAAAACGGAAGATGCGCCAAAGAACCGCTGTATGTTATCATCTCTCTTCTGGGAGTTTCATCGGCTCTTGGGTTATCAATAGGGACTCTATTCCAGTAAGAGCCGAGTATGGTTCTTGGCACTGCGCCTCCCCAAAGACCGATAGCCACAGCGTAAGAAACATTTCTGCCCAAATCCCCTTTTAAGTGCATTGATGGGATAAATTCGAAACTGACAAAAGAATCTCCTGACGCCGGATGGTTAGCGGTAAAGTGGATATAATTAGGATCATCACGAACAAGCGGATCTAAAATACTATAGTCCTGTGAAAACCCGCCCCCCCTAAAAAAATGGGAAGCTGAAAAATTTATGTCCATTCCAAAACCAAATTCTGCGGAAAAATATACGTTATTCCAATAATGTTCTGTAGAAATTGTCCCTCGCACCAGATCAAACCCGTCTCTTGCGGGAGTTAAATCAGTCCTGAATTCTTCCAGTATTCTGCGTTCTGCTTCTGACAAGCCTCCAAACCTGCGATTTTCATCGTTATAAAGGATTTCGTCGATTATCGAAAGTATTTGGGCTCTGGAATAAGGTCTTACGCTTGGAAGACTCCTGTGCAAACCTCTCATCTGCGCCTGTTCCAGCACAGTGTATATAGGATGCCCCAGAGGTACGGAAAGATGAGTCTGCGAAAAAACAAAAACACTTAAAACTGAAAAGATAACTATGGTAAAAAAGCACTTTTTGAACATTTACACCTCTTGCGTTTACTCTATAGAGGCATTAAATAAATGTCAATATTGCCGGCACGTATGTACGCATATCATTTTTTTACTAAATTTTCTGATTAATCTTGAAACAAATGCCAAATTAGGTTATTTTAATGTATAATGAACCTTTCTGATTTTGGCGTTTGGTACAACAAAAAATATAGCCGTACCAGTTCGGCTCTAACTAGCACTACTTTTATTCTCGCTGATCTTATGGCAGTCATGTTATCTTTTGCATGGGGTTTTTTTTGGGTCAGAATTTACGGGTTTATCATTGATTATCCCGGAATTATCAACGCCAAATCATTTGTTACTTACTGGCGTTATTTGCCTGTTTTTATCCTGATTTTTCACCTTCATAAATTATACCCGGGAGTATCGCTCGCTCCTTCAGAAGAAATGAGAAAGTTTTTCGAAGGTTCTTTAATTGCCTTCGGATTCATAATAATGTCACGTTTTATCGAACATGAAAAATGGGATTCCGTTAATACTGCTTTCCTAATCAGCGGAATGTTTTCGACTATAATTCTTCTGACATCAAGAAGCGTGGCTCACTGGTTTTTACACGTCACCAAATTAGGCGGTATTCCTACCGTAATTTACGGCTCCGGCAAAACCGGCAAACTTGTAGTAGACTGCCTTTTAAACAGCAAGAGATCCGGTTATGTCCCCGTATTAATTTTGGACAATAAAACCGAAGGCGAGGATCAATATAAAGACATTCCGATTATTCATGACTTAAACGCAGGGCCGGAAATCGTTAAACGCTACAATATAAAAATGGCGATAGTCGCTAAGCCGGGATTAAAGGCTCGCAAATTAAAACAGCTTTTAAATACATCTGTTTATGCTTTCCGTTACAATGTAATTATACCCAATTTTTTTAATATATCCAGCATTTGGATGTCTGTCCGTGATTTTTCAGGGGTTTTAGGGATTGATACAAGCAATAAATTAAACTTCAATTGGAATCTGGGAGTTAAACGTTTTATGGATATATGCGTTGTAACAATAGGCGGTCTTTTGTTTCTCCCTTTTCTCCTGATAATCATTTTTTTAATTAAAATATCTTCTCGCGGCCCGATTTTTTACAAACAAAAAAGGCTTGGAAAAAACGGCAAACACTTTTGGGCTTACAAATTCCGTACAATGGCTATAGACGCTGATGAAAAGCTAAAAAAACTTTTAGAAACAAATCCGTCATTAAAAGCGGAATGGGAACAAACACATAAGCTTTTAAAAGATCCAAGAATAACCGCTATCGGAAAATTATTGCGGCGTACCAGTATCGATGAAATTCCGCAATTTTTCAATATTTTAAGAGGAGAAATGTCGCTTGTTGGTCCTCGCCCTATTGTTGACGCTGAAATCGAAAAATACGGCGAAGACTATGAAAATGTTTTTTCCACAACACCCGGGTTAACAGGTTTATGGCAAGTCTCAGGCAGATCAAACGCTAATTATACCGACAGAGTCGCTTATGATATTTACTATCTGCAAAGCTGGTCAGTATGGCTGGATCTCTGGATAATATTTAAAACTTTCGGAGTTGTATTAATTGGAAGAGGTGCATATTAAATGAAAAAATTTTTCATCGTTTTATTTTTTGCCGCATTTGCAGCTAACGCCTTTGCGGAATTACGAAGTTTTGATCAGATATTTCCTGAAATGAGCGCAGAAACACGAGCTTTGGTTTTTTCCGACACAGGTTTTGTCAGAACAAGCCAAAGAGACAGAGGTTTTGTATTGCAGGGAACAAACGCGCGCCTTGAACCTCAAATTATCAACATGGTTTTAAACAGAAGTCCTCGCAACATTGTTGAATCAATTTCGATTATTCCGCGAAGTTACGGCACTATAGAGCTTCTGGAAATTTTCAATGCGCTGGGGAATATCAGAGACCTTCAGGGCAGGTTGTATCACTCTCACTCAAGAGACAGGTATATCCCGTTATTCGAGGAGGCGACCAGAATCGTCAGCGAAAGACAAACAACGGCAATTCCCGATCCGCCTCCCGCAACCACGCTGCCTCGTACACAGACGGTTTTTCTCCGCCTGCGTGACGCCAATTTCGGCAACACTTTTTATCGTGGAGAAATGGTAGTTCTAAGGCACGGGCTTCGTTATACATTGACAAATTTCAGGAATATGACCTATCTTTTAGTCCCTGTAATCAGGGAAGACAGGTTTATCGCCCAGCTTTACTTTGAGCCTATAAAAGAAGGTGTATTGATTTACGGCATCGCCGGAGTAGACATTGCTGATATTTTTGCTTCCAGAATCGGGATAAGCTCCGCTATTGCCAAACGTTTGGAAGTGATAATTGAGTGGGCGGTAGACGGAATTACCAGCAAAAAACAAATAAATTAACAAAAACCACTTGCCAAAAAATATTTTTTTTAGTAATATAAAGATAATCGGGGAGTTTCCAGAGCGGTCAAATGGGGCAGACTGTAAATCTGTTGGCTCAGCCTTCAATGGTTCGAATCCATTACTCCCCA
>WQWD01000219.1 GCA_009785545.1 Treponema sp.
AGAGAACCTTCGACGCTTTTGCCGGCAAGAAAAAGCGGGCGGCATTTGCCGAAAACTTTTCCTACCAAGCTGGCAATCCCATCGCCAAATGCCATCGCATAAATCGCTATAGCGGCGGCTTGTGAAGAAAACAACACCAGCGCCAATAATGCGCCAAAACCAAGAGTAACCGGCCCCATAATAAATCGACCAGCATCACGAGGTCTTGAAGCCATGTTTGTAATGGAAGAAATAATCGGAACTTTAACGCCGTAAAAGCGCAAGCTTTCCATCGCAATGTATGACACAGTACCAACCAGAAGAAAAGCGATTGTAAACGGTCTGTTCAACACTGCCATTACAGGGCTGAGAGCAATGAGAAAATGGATGGATTTTCTAACAATTTCACTTTTTAACTCGGACTTTAATACGTCAACATTTTTTGCAAAAACATTCAGAGAAAAAATTGAAAAAAACGACTGGACTAAAACAATTGCTCTGCTCATACGTCTATATTAGTAGCAAAAATCATGCCAAGTTGATAAAAAGAGAAAATATTTTATAAGTCTATGTATTACAAGGAGTTACAAAATGTTTTCATATTGAAAGTTTTTGTTTTGCGTTTTTTTTGCAAAAATTATGTATAAATTATTATACAGGGATATACAAAATTTACTAATATGAGCCTGTCCCAAAACTCGGTCAGTTTTGAGACAGGCTTCCGAAAAAGCGTCACAAATGCCGCTTTTTCATTTAAATCTAAGGAAGCTGTCCCAAAAACTGAAGTTTTGGGACAGCCTCATTACTCATTTACTCATTTCAAAATTACTTTTTAACAAAGTGATAAGCGAGGTAAGTTTTTCGTCAAATTTGTTGGCAATGGCGGCTGTAAGAAGTACATCACGGCGCTCACGGTAAAACCAGGCATAAATCCTGCCTCTAATTTCCAAGTCAGAATCCTTGCCAAAAGCTATTTTTACCATTGATGTTATTTCGCTGTTAGTAAACGAGATCCACTGGTTTTCGTAAAGAATATGACAGCCGGAGCCTGACATCTTTACATTGGAAAATCCTGCAATTTTTGGCTTTTCGTTTTTTGGGGCTTTTGTCTTGGTTTTAGCGGCAGAAGCCTTTTTACGCTGTGCATCTTTGATCATGGTCTCGTTAAGGACATCTACCTGCATATTGTAAAGATGGATATGAGCCTGCTTTACCAGAAAAGCCAAACCTTCTTCGTCAAGTTTGGGGATAAGGGACTTGAGCTCCTTTTGGAGATTATCCAATTCCGAGGTTTTTTTTGCCGCAGCTTTTGCTTTTGCCATGTGTCAATCCTTAAATCCGCAGCCTCTGCCCCTCGTGATATGCCGCCGCCCGAAGCTGTTTGACATGGCTGTCTTTCAGGTAGTCATCAAACTGCATCATGCGGTCGATATAACGATCTGAGGGTTTTTCCTGCGGCAAAATTTCAATTATGCGGTTGGCAATCGATTTGATGAACTCGTGATCGTGGGAATTAAAAAGGATTACTCCGGGAAAAGCGATAAGTCCGTCGTTTAAGGCGGTAATTGCTTCGAGGTCGAGGTGGTTAGTTGGATCGTCGAGGATTAAGACATTTGTTCCAGAAAGCATCATCTTGGAAAGCATACAGCGCACCTTTTCGCCGCCAGACAAAACATTTACCGGCTTGAGAGCTTCTTCGCCAGAAAAGAGCATACGGCCAAGAAAGCTGCGCACATACGTTTCGTCTTGATCCAGCGAATATTGCCTGAGCCAGTCAACAATCGATAAATCGGAATTAAAAAAGGCTGAGTTTTCTTTTGGGAAATACGAGACGGAAGTGGTCTGCCCCCAATAAAAGTCACCGTTTACGCTGGGGTCGTTTTCGGGTGTTTTAACACCGGCGATAATGTCGAATAACGCTGACTTTGAAGCGTGTTCAAGTCCGACAAAAGCGATTTTGTCGCCTTTGTTTATCATTAGCGAGAAATCTTTTAATAGCCCTGTTCCTTCGAATGAATAGTTTAATTTTTCTACACGAAGCACATTGTTGCCGATTTCTCGATCCGGCTTAAAACCGACATACGGAAACTTGCGGCTGGTTACGGGAACATTGTCAAGATCGAGTTTTTCCAAAACTTTTTTGCGGCTTGTCGCCTGTCGGCTTTTGCTTGCGTTAGACGAAAATCGCTGGATAAATTCTTTTAGCTCTCTTGCTTTTTCCTCACGTTTTTTTAGTTGATCTCTCGCCTGCCGCTGGAGGATTTGGCTCATCTGATACCAAAAATCGTAGTTGCCGGAATAGTGCGTGATCCTGCCGTAGTCGATGTCGCAAATATGCGTACAAACCGAATTTAAAAAGTGACGGTCGTGAGAAACAACAATTAATGTGTTGGGGAAGTCGATTAAAAAATCCTCCAACCATGAAATGGATTCAAGGTCTAAACCGTTGGTTGGTTCGTCCATCAGCAAAATGTCGGGGCTGCCAAAAAGTGCCTGCGCCAAAAGCACACGGACTTTTTTTGATTCGTCAAGTTCTGCCATCAAGCGGTTGTGATCGGCTTCTTCAAGCCCGAGCCCGGAAAGAAGCTGACCTGCCTGCGATTCGGCTTCCCATCCGCCTAGCTCGGCAAAGTCCGCTTCAAGTTCGCTTGCCCGCAAACCGTCTTCTTCTGTGAAGTCCTCCTTTGCGTAAATCGCTTCACGCTCTTTTTGCACGGCATACAGTTTGGGAAAGCCCATTACAACGGTTTCCAACGCAAGGTATTCTTCATAAGCGAAGTGATCTTGTTTTAAAACAGCAATACGCTGATTTTTACCGATTGAGATTTCGCCTTTGTCTTGCTCAATCTCGCCGGAAAGGATTTTGAGGAAAGTGGACTTTCCCGCTCCGTTTGCTCCGATTATCCCGTAACAATTGCCGGGGGTGAATTTTAGGTTTACATCTTTGAAAAGCGTACGCTCTCCAAAAGCAAGGGTTAAATCTGTAACTGTAATCATTTTTTGAATAATCCTAAAAGTTTTGAGAACAATCCTTTTTTAACTTTGGAAGTCTCCTGTAATTTTTGATCTTTGCGCTGCTTGATCTCCGGCTTAATATCACGTTGATGGCGTTTTTGATTTCGCCTTTTATTTTTACTGCCACTGTTAACGGCAGGCGGAGCTGCGTATTTTTTTCTGTAGAGAGCCATTCGCTCTTCCATTGAAAGATGTGACAAGTCTTGAGCTTTGCCCATATCTTCTTTTTGTACTCGCACTCCGTCGGTTCGGTAAGTTTTGGAATCATGGCGGGGTTTTCTTTCGTCGTGTCTGCGTTTTCCGCTTTTTGTTTTCTGTAATTCGGAATCACGAGGAGGTCTTTTTTCCCGCTGAGGTCTTTGCGTCTCACGACCCTTTGGTTCGGCACTTCTGCGAGAGGTTCTTCTTTCCGATTTTCCTTTATCACGTTTGCCTCGTTCTTCGTAGAAATCGGTTTGTATACGCAAGTGGGCACTTTTGTCCTTGCCAAAAAGTTCCTCCCCTGCTGTTTCTGACGGCACTTTTTTGCCGATGTACCGCTCGATGGCAGGGAGTTCGTATACGTCCTGCTCGCTGGCAAGAGTTATCGCCCTGCCGGTTTTGCCGGCACGTGCTGTTCTGCCAATGCGGTGAACGTAGTTTTCGGCCTCGTTAGGCACGTCGTAATTTATCACCATTGAAAGGTTTTCGATGTCGAGGCCTCGTGCCGCAACATCGGTAGCGATAAGTGTTTTTATTTTACCGGCCTTTACATCCTCAATTACTTTGAGGCGTTTAACCTGCGGCAAATCGCCGATGATAAACTCACATGGAATGTCGTTCATGCGAAGGCGCTTTGCAATAATTTCGGTATGCTTTTTTGTGTTACAAAAAATGACTGCACTCTCCGGCCGCTCACGCTCAAGAATACCGAGCAAAAGCGCCATTTTATCGTTATGCGAAACATGATAAAGAATCTGGCTTATTTCATCGACAACAACAGTTTCGGGTTTTATTTCGATTTCGACAGGAGATTTGGTGTATTCCCACGCAAGGTTTTTTACCCATGCGTTTAATGTCGCACTGAATAACATGGTTTGACGGCGATCAACTGCGGGGACTACCTTGATAAGTTTTCGCAAGTCGGGGTAAAAACCCATGTCAAACATTCGGTCTGCTTCGTCAAGAACGAGAAACGCAATGTCCATCAGGTTCATCTTGCCAGAGCTGTTCAGATCGAGCACTCGGCCGGGAGTTCCTACAAGAACTTGGACATTATCTCTCAGCAGCTTTTCCTGCTGAGAATAACCGACTCCGCCGTAAAAGCTTCCTGTTTTGAAGGGAAGGTGTTTCCCAAGTATCTTTGCTTCTTCTTCGATTTGAACGGCGAGCTCTCTTGTGGGAGACATGATAAGCGCTTTACGTTTGAAAAGCGATTCTTCGGTCAGCATACGTTGAAAAATCACCGTTAAAAAAGCGGCGGTTTTTCCTGTCCCTGTCTGGGATTGAACATACAAATCATGTCCGCTAAAAGCGCTGGACAATACCTGCTGCTGAACAGGCATACACGTTATATATCCGGCTTCATCAATTCCTTTTTGCAAATCAGGGTGAAGCTTAAAGTCTTTGAATTTCATAATAATATGGTAAGTTTATAATTTTTTTGAGAAATAGGGAATAGGGATAGGTTAGCGGGTACTTTAAGTTGCTGTACCCGCTTG
>WQWD01000220.1 GCA_009785545.1 Treponema sp.
ACTGTAACAGAAAAATCGTTATTGTGATGCGTGTATCGTATTCCGTGCGCCAAAGGGTGGAGCGCTAATTCTGATTCTGCCATTTTAACACCTCTATAAATAAGGTATCATGGAAATCCAATCCGGCTTATAGGTAAACTTTAGAAAAATAAGGGTTATTTTGATATGTTGACATTGTACGCAAGGGGATAGGGTTAGACAATTCATTAACGGAACAAGTGCACACTTTCATCTGTAATTTCGGTAAAGTCCCTTGGAGGAGAAGGAAAACCCATGGCGGCAATTTCAGATTTTACAACGTCTATTTCTTCCTGAGTGATTAAAAAACGGCCTGAGCCTTCACCAATGTCTACAGGCGTTAAAAAACCCCATTGTTCAAAAAAATGGATTAGGTTCAATTCAGCGATTTTGCTGGCTGTTCGTACAAAATGAAGCTGCCAGCCGCCGTCGGTTTGTCCGTGCGGAACAAAATTGCTGGTCATGTAATAATAAAACAAATCTTTGTAAAAATCAGTTTGGTCTAGTACGTCAACAAGATAGAGTTTTAACTGCCAAAAAGGAACTAGCTGCACCCATACATCAACCCCGTCTCCTGTAACTCTGTGAGGTCTGCCGCTCCCTAAAAGAACGTTAAACGCCCTGTTGTACACATTATCCGAGTGCAATCGAGAACGATTACCAAAAGATGTTTGCACATGAAGCGAATAAATGTTGACAGTGACTTCAGTCATTCCATTCCACCTGACTCCCGGCCGCACCTGATTTTTATGACCGACTTCATGAGCCGGCCCCCAAACGGCAGTTGTTCTGAGCCTGTTAACATCAAGAATACTGTCATTTTCACGATTAACCGAAGCCAAAGAATAACCAGTTCGATAATTTGTTGCGTACATCCATGACGAGGTTGGATTATAATCAACATGAGCGTAGAGGCGATTTTTAAAAACACGATCATGTTTATACAGCCCCATAAATTCGTGCTGAAGCCGGACTATGTCGTCCCATGTATCGATCAATGCTAATCCGTCAGGAGTAAATCTTCTAAAACTTTCAGTCGGAAATGTAAGATGAGCGAACCTGCCCACAAGATCAAAGTCAGGAGCTATGGCGGCGTCTAACAGCCTGCGCCATTCTTCACGTTGGTGTCTTTGGCTGTCAAAAAAACCGTTAACAGCTCCTGTAGCAAAATGAAGCGTTAATCTTGGCGCATTTTCTCCTAACGCAGAATAATATTGAACGTAGATCAACCCGTCAGCCGCCGCCGAAAACCTGTTCATCCCCATAGACAGCGGATAACTGCGATGTGTCCCCCATCCTCCAACGGTAAGATCCTGACTCAATATCGATACAGGCCCCTGCAAACCTTCCGCAAACACAATCAGTTCTTCGCCTTGCCTTACAAAAATGCCGGTTGGATTATCCCGCAAACTGTAAGGCGCAGTTCTGTTGGCGGCAGCTTGTCCATCAGGGTGAACCCAAGCGCGGTATTCCTGAACACGAAAACCTGTCGGATCATAAATACCCAAATATATCTGCAGCGCCAAATCTCTAAAAAACATATCAGGAATTTTGTCGATCATTTCCCGTGTTATATCATCTTTCAAACTTGAAATAGAACGATCGGCAAAGATTGTCAAATAATCAAAGTTTTCCGGGCTTCTTTGGAAGAATTCCATCTCGGCGGCACTGGCAAAACCTCCCATGCCCGAAAGCACCCTGAACTCCACAATTGTTGGATTGATCAGCGCAGGCTCAAATCTAACTCGAGCGCTGAGACCGTTAAAGTTAAACTCTCCGTATTTTCGCAAAATGCTGCTGCCGTTATCTGCAACCCATATTTCAACTTCCTGAAAATTTCCGTTAGTACCCGTAACTCTTGTGTGGTATAAAAAATAATCCATGACACCGGCATTATTAAAATAATAAGACAAACGCACAGGAAATTGCGTAGCGTTGTTCCATCGGGAATGAAATAAAGTGTTCATGTTTCCGTCAAAGGAATTTTCAATGCCTTGACCAGACTGAGATTCAGAGGCTGATGCGCTGGATACAGGTATTCTTATATCATTGCCGCCTCCAAAAACCACGTCATCAGCGCCGAATCTTGCAACAGGCAGATCAATCGAATAACCTAAAGGGATACTTGTTAAGGTAATATTGCCGGTTTGACTTTCGCCCGAATAAGCCAAAACCGTCACTGAAATTCCTTCTGCCGTATTTTCGACAATCAGCCAATCAGGAGCATCAATATTTATACCTCTGGCGTTTGTCCTGATTGTAACTATTCTGGTTTCTTCATGCGGACCAAAATCAAGCCGTGACGGAGAAGTTCTGATATAGAGAGACGGCGGTTGTTCCCGGGGGAATTCATTAGTGATTTCACGGCAAGCGGCAAATATATTGATGAAAACCAGCAAAAAACCAATTCCTATAATTGGCAGGGCAGTTTTTAAAAAAGCTCGGTTTGTATTTTTCAAGTTTTCCTTCCTTTATAGTTATACCTATAATTATATCGCAGTGCGAAAAGAGGACAAGTCGATTGATAAGAGAGTTAAAAATAATACTAGTTTTGCCAAAATTTATGTATGGCAAATCAATAAGAATTATAGGATCATTGTATATAGTTGTAAAATCAGGAGTAATTATGAGTAAAAAGAAAGTTTTAACGTGTTTTTTGCTGCTCGCCATAGCTTTTACATTTATGGCTTGCCCGGGAAGAGATCGCACGGGAAGAAATGACGGTCGAACCAGAATCAGAGTTGTGCATTGGGATTTAACTACAATGGTCTATATTACCGCCCTTGTTGATGCGTTTAAAGAAGCTCATCCTGAAATTGCGGTAGAAATTATCGACATTCCTTCAGCGGATTATACGCAGAGGCTGCAGATCATGCTTAATGGCGGCAGCGATTTTGACGTATTCTGGATTAAAGACGGCGATACTACCAAAGGTTTGGCGGATCGGGGACATCTTGCCGATCTTTCAGCCTTTATTGAAGATGACAATATCAGACTGCAAGATTTTCACGGCGTAGCAGAACGCTTTATCATGAATGACAAAATTGTCGCTCTTCCGGCAAGTACTGGTTTTTGGGTTCTCTACTATAATAAGGACATTTTTGACAGAGCGGGCATTCCATATCCCTCCAATGATTTGACTTGGCCGGAATGGGAAGAGCTTGCGGGAAGGCTTACCTCAGGCACAGGGCAAAATAAAATTTTCGGAGGACTCCTTCATACATGGCAGGCTTGTGTACAAAACTGGGCTGTTCAAGACGGAAGAAATACAATTATAGCTAACGATTACTACTTTTTCCGCCCATACTACGAAATGGCGCTTCGAATGCAAAGAGCCGGATATATCTGGGATTACGGCGTTTTAAGGGCAGGAGGGATTCATTATACAAGTTTATTCCTTCAAGGGAACATTGCGACTATGCCAATGGGAACGTGGTTCTTCACCACTATCATCGATCGAATCGACAGGGGAGAAACCAATATCCGCTGGGGAATGGCAACTTTGCCACGCCCGCCAGATGTTGAGCCGGGCTGGACTGTCGGCTCTGTAACTCCCATAGCGATCAATAACGCTTCACGAAACAAAGAAGCCTCTTGGGAGTTTGTAAGATTTATCACCAGCGATGAAGGTGCGAAAATTTACGCATCATTTGGCCAATTCCCCGGAAGGGCAACCCCGGAAACAATGGAGATGGTTGCGGCTCTCCCGGGTATGCCCGAAGGTTCTGCGGAAGCGCTTATTGTCAGAAACATCGCATTAGACAGGCCGATGGAACTTAGGGTCGCCGAGATCAATCAAATGCTGGGCGAAGAACACGCGCTAATCATGTTGGAAGAAGTCACTATAGAAAGAGGCTTGGAAAATATGGCAAGGCGCTCAAGAGAAATTCAAAGCAGGTAACGTGAGTACAATTGTCAGAGGAAAAAAAGGTTTAACCTTAAGCCTGCGGAACAATCTTGTAGGTTACTCTTTTATACTCCCCAATTTCGTCGGGTTCTTTATTTTTATTTTTATTCCGATGAGTTTTTCTCTATTGTTAAGTTTTATGGATTGGGATGGCTTTAATGCCATGACTTTTAACGGCATTAACAATTTTATAACGATTTTTAATGACAGCGTTTTTCGTCAGTCTATCAGCAGAACTTTTGTCTTTACGATAGCGTGTGTGGTTTTTACAACATTCGCTTCGCTGGGATTAGCTGTTCTGCTTAACAGAAAGCTTATTGCCAGAGGTTTTTTCCGCAGTGCCATATTTTTCCCCCATGTGGCAAGTATTGTGTCCATCGCTGTCGTATGGCGTTTGCTTTTCATGCGTGACATAGGGCCGATCAACAATTTCCTCAGCTTTATAGGGATCGCAAACCCGCCGGGATGGTTTTCTAGCGTGCAGTGGTCGCTGTGGGGAGTTATTATCGTTTCTATTTGGAGATCCATGGGATATTTTATGATTGTTTATCTTGCCGCACTGCAAAATATCCCAAAGGAACTTCATGAAGCCGCCAGCATGGACGGTGCTTCCAGCTTTACTTATTTTTGGCGTATTGTTTTTCCGTTACTTTCACCAGCAACCTTTTTTGTTGTACTCATGCTCACAATCAATAGCTTCAGATCTTTTGATCTTATTTTTGCT
>WQWD01000221.1 GCA_009785545.1 Treponema sp.
AATTTTCCCGATGGCAATACAAGTATATTTTCCCGCCTTTTTTTTCTTATGATTTGAACTTCCGGATTCAGCATAGCCAAAGCCAATGTAATGAGTGTAAAAAGGCTTGCAAAATTAAATATACGAAAGAGCGTATTTATATCCGTAAATCGTAACTGCGAAGCGATAGCCGCGAGAATTATCACCCCGCCAATCAGAAACTTTATTTTTTTGTGAGTTTTTAAAAACCCATGCCGGTAAAAAAAAGCGTATCCAAACAAATGTATCAGTAGAGCTATTATTAAACCGCCGTCAATAAGCCATAATAGCCCAAACAACCAGCAAGAAATGCCGTGTACAAAAAATTTAAAAGGAAAAATAGCTATAAGTAAAACCATGATTCCGGATAAAATTATTGGAATATAAAACCTTTCCGGAGCGATAATAAAATAGCTGCTGCAATACGCACCACCCTTAGGGTAAAACTCAAATATATAACTGGCTACCCAGATTGCAGATACCAAAATCGGCGCTATACGCCAAATAATATCTCTTTTAAATAAATCATCATTTTTCATTTTAAACCTCTCCTTTTTAATAAGGATAGTACAAGAAATTTATATTTGCAACACTTTTTTAACAAAGAAATTAAATAAAAATAAACCATAATATTTAAATATACTTTGGTATTGACCAAGGTATGGCTTTTTCATACCAAGATATAGGCAAAATCGCTTGTTTTTTGAAAATTCAGCGTTAATATTATTGTAAACAGTACGTGTTGTTTGAGAGTACCGCTCTTGTGAGCGGCAAAGTTTTGCTTTGGTTGTGCGTTCACTCGTGCAACCCAAAAACAGGAGAATATTATGTTAAAAATGTTTAAACGGATTTGCGCCGTGTCAGCGGCGGCAATGGTAATCGTGTTTATGGCTTCCTGTACTTTCTTTCAGATGGATATACCGGAACAGCCATCAATGCCGCAGTTGACACCCGGTGTTTCTGCCGTGCAATTTAGAGCGATTGACTTGTCAAACTTAACTGTTGCGGGAGGGCGATCCGCCTTTAGAGGAACTCCATTTGGAGAAGAAACCGGAGAAGGTGTTTTTGCCATCAACAGAGTTGATAGAGACATAGTAAGCTTCGATTTGCAACTGCAAAGTACCAGCGGAGATTTCATTGTTCTTAGTCAGACCATGTATATAACTGACACCGTTGTTAGTGTGAACGGCGGAATATTACCTGTTCTTTCTACCAGCAGAGTAGTTGTTCAAAACCAAAACGTTGGAAACGCCGTTTTGTTTGAGTTTGCAAGTAGTGGAGCGGGAAGAGTGCCCGGTAAAGGGCCTGACGGCACACCCGGTTTCTGGTGGCCAGACGGCACGCCCGGATTTTCGTGGCCTGACGGTACTCCCGGCTTTTGGTGGTCTGACGGTACACTCGGTTTCTTGTGGTCTGACGGCACACCCGGATTCGTGGGCCCCGGCGGGATTCCCGGTTTCTTTGAACCTGACGGAACACCAGGATTTATGAGTCACGGCGGAGTTTTCGGTTCATGGGACTCCGATGGAACTCCTATTTGTTGGTGGACTGGTGGAATACCCAATGCGCTTGGTTATTGGGGGCATGGAGAAATGTTAGATGTCTGGGGACCTCTTGGCAGCCCTGAGTTCTGGGGGTCCGACGGAATGTCCGGTTTCTTTGGACCCGGAGGACTTCCCGGTTTTGAAGGTCCCGGCGGACTTGGTTACTGGGGAACAGATATGTTCGGCGACTTTAGTCATGGTGGAATGCCGGATTTATTTGGGGCTGGTGGGATGTCAGATTTCACAGGCCCCGGCGGGCTTGGTCACTGGGGAGAATCTGGACTGTTTGGCGGCTGGGATACCGGAATGCCCGGTCTGCCGGGTTTACCGGGTCTGGGCAACGGCTGGGACATCGGTTTTGGTCAAGGCGGTTGGGATAACAGCTTGCCGGGTTGGAATAACAACTTTGGTCATGGCGGCTGGGGTAATGACTGGGGAAATACGGCGCAAGGTTGGGGAAGTGGTTTTGTAGCTCTTTCCCATTGTCCAGGTCGTGGACTAGGTGGTTCAGGCATAATATTTCTCCCTGATGGGGGGTGGCTGTATAACGATATAAATGGTAATCCTAGAATACGTAAACCCGGTGATAGAGAAAGTAGGTGTTTTGAGGAATATTACCAAGAGAGAAGACAAGAATTAGAAAGGAGAGAACAAGAGGATGAAAGGAGAAGACAAGAATTAGAAAGGAGAGAACAAGAGAATGAAAGGAGAAGACGAGAGTATGAAAGAAGAAGACTCCAACTACTAGAAGAAGAAGCGGGTATGATAGCAGAAGAACCTGAAAATGAAAATAAACATGTACCAGCAGGACAACAAACGGGATTTCCTAACGAAGTTCTAGAACTATTTGGGTTTTCAAAAGAATTACTAGGACAATTTGGATTTTTCTTCTAAACTTTTTCACAACTCAGTTTTTAGGCTACCCAAGACCAGCAAAGCCTTGAGGTAGCCCACTTTATTTAATCAGGAAATTATCTATAAATTAGGAGTAAAAGTATGAAATGTAAAGTACTGTTCTTTGTCATTGTTGCAAATATATTACTGCTTATAAGTTGCCCTGCTCAGCTTAGGGTTTATGCTCCATATAAAGACAGGTTACCTGTAGAACTCCGCCAAATAATCAACGAAAACCGAAACATAGCTATGCCGTTCCAACACCCAGATATAGAAAAAATTATGAACACTTTTATGCCAGCGAGTTTTGGCACAGAAATAGATATTAGAATAGCCGAAATTTTAAGACAAAGGCGGGTTATGCAGGAAACGAAACCCTGTTCCGCTTCACATGATGTTTCTGAAATAGATTTACTGGATGTCTTTTTTACCCACGAAAAGCTCGCCGAGGAAATACACTTTTTGTTTGACCTTCTGCGTTATGGTTACAGTGGTTACTGGTATTTCGGCGGAGACGACGTTTTCTTGCCGATTAGGGACGCAATGTTTGTACAACTTTCAGGAATGAATGACCCTTTACAGATTTCCTCGTTCCTTAATGAGATAATTGTACCGCCCCTATTAGAAGTGATTTTTGATAACCATTTCCAAATACACAATGTAGATTTCTGGGCTTGCGATTATGTATTGTATATGAACGAAGAATTCATTTTACACAAAAGTAAAACAGAAAACTTATTAGTAGCTGAAATCGATGGTGTGATTCACAGAGTTCTCAAAGCGACACCACTGAATGTACCTGCTGTGAATGGAGTCTTGCCAACGTTAACACCTGATGGGGAGTTTGCTTGGGCATTTGGACTGATAACGGCTGACTTTCATTGTTCTATAGAAATGAGTGTCCTTTTTGAAAATCCTGAAACAGGCAAAACTCATTATCGCATAATAAATTTGCCCATTATTACCAGCCCCCGGCAATATGTATATCCCAAACTTGTCACATACGAGATAAACGGAGTAACGGTTCTTGAAAACAGAAGTTTATGTAGAAGAAATTTTAATGACGATTCATTAGATGAACTGCGTCATATTTTTTACCAATCAGGTTATGCGCTGCGTGAAAAACCAATTTTAATACTGGATTTGCGTGGTAACTTTGGCGGTATTTTGTCGCCTGCGCGCGAATGGATACGGGGGCACACCGGACAAGCGCCAATCGACAATCTTCTTTTTGGGGATTCCGTTTTATCTACACTTACTGCACAGGAATTGGGAGGATATTCCAGCGAAGAGACTCTTGCTCTTCTTATTTTAAGAGAAGAAATTATTGTTTTAGAAGAAGAATTGAACTTTTTGCGAAGTGTGTTAAATAGAACTCCCAAAGTAGAAGAGTTTCATAATGATAGAAGTAGAAACTTAAGAAAATTTTTGCCAGAAAGAACAGCAACTTTATTCAGAAATTTTTTTATCAATCTATTTTCTAGAAAACATTCCGCTAACATGGAATTACCAAGACAAACTCCTATCCCAAATGAAAATCTTGTAATTGTTCTAATAGATAAAAATGTTTCATCTGCCGCTGAATGGTTTGTTGGTTATCTGCGTCAATTAGAAAATGTGTTGATTGTTGGAACAAATACAAGCGGCACAATTCTTACCAGTGGTGCAGTAACAACAGCCCTCCCACACAGTGGCATGGAGATATGGCTTGGCAGGGGATTAAGCCTACGCCCCGACCTCTCCCAATTCGAGGGCGTAGGCTTCAAACCCGACCTGTGGGTTCCGCCGGGAGAAAGCTTAGAGCGTGTGTTACGCTTTATTGAGAGGTACGGGCTTGCGAGGTAGCTTGCTTGTACCCCAATGTGTACTGCCTGTGATACAATATAAAATAGGAGATTAAAAAAATGAAAAACATTAAAACAATGAAACGAGTATGCAGTGGAATCGGTATAGTACTTCTTGTATTTTTACTGGCTGCTTGCAATCATTTAAACAATATCAACGATGTTAGCATTGCCGATGATGGTTTTTTGGGATCAACATTGAATCTAAGCGGCTCAATGTTGGCAGTATTCTTTGACGAAGAAAATCGTGTACATATCTTTGAACAGCTTAACGAAGATATGATTGTTTCTTCTAATCTTGGCGGAGAAGGAATGTTTTCCAACGA
>WQWD01000222.1 GCA_009785545.1 Treponema sp.
ACAAAACGAACAGCCAGCTCTTTTGCGCAGTCAATCAAAATAGTTAATTCCGAGCTGTTTGTTAAAGCGGCAATATTTGACGGCAAGACAGGTTCCTGTTTTTTTAACAGGGCTTCGACACATATATGTGCAATAGTGCCAAAAGTTCCGTAATTGAATTTTTCCTGCAGCGGCACTTCTGAAGATTCGTCATTTGTTTGCGAATAACGGGAAAAAAGCGAATCTACTTTGATAAAAATATCTTCGGATATAATGCCGGAAAAATCGTTTGAGTAAACAGGGGTTTTATTCAGACTTTCTTTTTCTGTGCCGCCGTCTTGTGAATTTTTTAAAGAAGTCGGAGTCAGGTGATTGTCGTTTGTAACAGGCGTTTTTATGACTTCCGCCTTTTCATAGACAATAGCCGTTCTTTTCAGGAATGTTTCCATTTCTTTTTTTCTGTCTGTAAATGAAAAGTTTTTTGGAAAAACAGGTATTTCTTCCAAGCAAAAAAAACTTTCTTCATTTTTGCCGCCTTCATCGGGAATATGAGAAACAATAGAAGGCAATAAAAGACCGAACAGAGTATCGTTATTCCAAATTGTGTCACTTTCGATATAATTATCGCTTTTTTCGGATTGCTCTGTGATGAATTGTTTTAATTTAAGCGAAAAATCTTCTGTTTCTGTGTCTGATGTGTTTTTAATTTTTAGAGAACCTGTAATATATAGTTCTGTTTCTGCTCTTGTCATTCCTACATAGAGCAGCCGCCGCAATTCTGCTGTTCTTTTTCGTTTTTTTTCTTTGGCTTCACGTTTCCAGAAAAAATTGTTGGTTTTACTGTCAACGTTTAAGTTTTCGGGGACTGGCGGGCTAAAAACAATTCCTGTTTCGTCAGAAAAATAGACAACTTCACATCTGTCTGATTTGCTAGATTGCCCGCAGCCGCAAAGAAAAACAACAGGATATTCCAGCCCTTTGCTTTTATGAATTGTTGTTATACGCACTGCGCTGGGGCGTTCAAGTGGAAGCTCTGAATCTGAAGCCCCTTTTTTTGAAGACCCGTTTTTTTCGGATGACATTAAATCTGTAAATGATGCAAGAGTTTGTTTTTCTTTGTCTGCTTCTGCCGCAAGATGAAACAGGTAATCGAACATTTCCCGATATGCGCCTAAATCCGCACTCCATTGTGTTTCATAGCTATAACCAAGATTGAGCCATAACTCATTTACAAGAGAGCTGATATTTTCGCTTTGTGCTTTTTGGCAGATAACAGAATAAATTTTTTGTCCGATACGGTATTTTGTTTTATCAGGTTCATCGAGGAGAGCTAGAGGTTTATCGTCAAATGGTTTGTGGGGCAGGGCGTTTGAGATCGGGGAGGGGGCGCAGAACAGCGAAAGGCATAAAGCTGTTCCCGCAGTTGAAAGCCCAACGTAAGGAGATCTGAGCATTTCGGCGTATGAGAGGCTGTCGAAAGGGTGGGAAACAAGGCGAAGGACAGACATAATGTCGTTCACAAGACCGCCAAAAAATAAATTGTTTATGCTTTCGCAAGTGTATGGAATTCCAAGTATGCGAAAATGTTTTTCAAAATGCCATTGGGAAGCGGTCTTTCGGAATAAAACCGCGATGTCATGAGGTTTGTATTTTAAATCCCCGTCTTTGGTTTTTTCGTTTAACAGTTGTTTTATTTTTTTTGCGACAAACCCGGCTTCGTTTTCATCATGGGGAAGGCTGTCTCTTGAGTCTTCATCTGAATTTAGTATGCAGACAGACAGCTTGCCGCCTGTGTTTTCTGTTTTGCCGTTTTCCCGGATACCCGCTTCAAGCGGAGCATAAGACGCTTCATAAAGCGGCAAAGATTCTGTCTGCGCAAAAACAGAAGAAGACAGGGTGTTTGTTTGTTCAACATTGGCGGCTTTTCCTGCCATATCGAACTTGCTTCCGCCAAAAATTGTGTTAAATGCTGCTATCAGATGAGGGGCGGAACGGTAATTTGTTTTTAAAGGAAGGTCTGCCCCTTTTAGCTCTTGTTTTAGTTTTCGGAAAACCGAGACATCAGCGCCTCTAAATGCGTAAATCGACTGTTTTTCATCGCCGACAAAAAACAGTTTTCCGTTACAGAGGTCTTCTGCGGAAGGTACGCCTTCGTTTAAAACATTATGTTTTTCCGCAAGCAAAAAAAGTATATCTTTTTGCGATTCGTTGTTATCCTGAAATTCGTCAATCATTATCGCTTTAAATGAATCTTTTTCGCTCTGTCTTATATCTTTTTGTTCGATTAAAATTGTTCTTGCAAGGTTTGATATATCGCTGTATGTCAAAATACCTTCCGCACGTTTTTTTATAAGATAGGTTGTTTCCAATTCTTTAACCAGCGGTTTAATGGAAATAATAAAACCGGCTTGTATACATGATATTGACAGAGATAAAAGAGTTTCAAATAGTTCTCGCAATAAGTAAATATTTTTTTTTACCGAATTATTTTTTTGTTTTCCGCCCTGCATACTGGTATTTGCGATTTTTTCTATGCGGTATAAAAATACTTCGATAGTTTTTATAATAGGATGAGATTCTGATTTTTCGATCACGGATTCCAATGGCAGACTTAACAGAAAATCAAAATATTTTTTTAAGTCATCAGTTTGGGGAATTGGGGCATTGGTGTTTTGATAATCTTCCAAAATAGGGATAAGTTTGGGAAACAGAGCTTTGTCTTCGTTTAAATCTTTTGTGATGACATTCAGTAAGCCAAGTATTTCGTGAATAAGTTTTTCCCATTCAACACAAATAATGTTAAACTGTTTTTTTATATCCGCCGTAAAATCCCTTTGTTTATCGATACGACAGTAATTAAACAGTATTTCGGCAAAAATCCCGCTGGCTATATCGTTAGGGCGGTTATTGGCGTAAAGTTTTTTAATTGCCGGATGATTGCGGTTGGCGATAAAAAACGGATATGAAACTTCAAGCGCTATTTGCATTGAGCGTTCCTGATTTAATTGAAAATCAGGACTTAAACCGTAACGGGGAGAGCATTGCCTTACTATCGAATTACTGTAAGAGTCAAAGGTTTGAATTCTGGCGTGAATAAAATTGTCAATGGCTTCGCGTGCTCTTTGCGCTTTTAAACCTGTCTCTGTAGACGCAATTTCCTGAACCAAAAAATAAATCCGCCGAAACATTTCAGCCGCCGCTTTCCTTGTAAATGTAAGCGTTAAGATTTCATCTACCTTATAACCTTTCTCAGTGAGTAACCATATAAAACGATTGGCAAGAACTCTGGTTTTTCCCGAGCCTGCCCCTGCGGCGATTACAGCGTTTTCACCGCAAAAGGCAGCTTTTTCCTGTTCTTTGTTTAAGCCTGTGGTATTTATCTCCATGTTCAAGTTTTCCTTAATGAATTGATGTTTTCGCGCTCGATGACATAAACAGTGCGGCATATTTTGTTATATTCACAGCCATAACAATCATTGTCATTTTGCGGTAGAATTTTATATTCCCCGGATGTTAAACTGTCCGCAAATTGTTTTGTTTTACTTATAAATTCATCGAATAATAATTTGTATCGTTCACTGTCTTTTAAAATTTGATTATTAACACGGGAAGGAATCGTTTTTTCGGTTTCATTATTATAAATTGTACCGATGATCACTTCCGGCTTTTTTTCGATAATGCTGTAAAAAAGAGCTGTATAAACTTTGTAGTTTTCGTTTTCTTCGGCAAGTGTTATGTATGCCGGAAGTTGAAAATCCGCAAGTCCGTTTTCGCCTTCGCCTGTACAATCGCTGCGTTTTGGCAGGTTTTTTAATTTAAAATCAACGATGATATATTTATCTGTGCTGTCTTTTAAGATAAAATCGATGTACCCTTTTAAGACATAACCATCACGTTCTATCTGATAGTATTTTTCACATTCGACAACATAACATCCTGCAAAGAAAGCTAAAAATTCCGCTGTAAATTTTTGAAGCTGATTTTGATAATCTTGTTTTTCGGCACGCAAAAGTCTGACAGTAAGCGCACTCATCAGCGTGCCGGTGTTATCCGGGAGAGAGGGAAGTCCGTTAAAAATTTTTGAGATACTGTCATCTAAAAGTTTTTGATAACTTGCGGGGAGGCTTTGTGTATTGCCGGTATATTCAGGGAGCAGTAACGGCTTTCCTGTTTTTTTTATTTCGCCGAAAAATTGATTCAAAACAGCATGATATACAGAACCTGCGATATTATCCATAAGGCAAGTTTCGATCCGTGTGTTTTGCAGCTTAAAAACACGTTTAAAAAGCCAGTATAATGAACAATTATACCAATCCTGCATTGATGTCGGAGAAACTCCAGGTTTTGCCGGTTTTACCGGCAAAACCAGTTTTCTGAAAATTGAATCTATATAGTTTTTTGTGTTATCATATTTATATATATCTTCGTTTATATCCGGTTTTTTATTTTGGCTAAAAATATTTTCACGGCGGTTTTTCCATTCCAAAAAACCTTCTATTTGTTTTTCATGGATAAATTCAAGTGTGTCTGTTTCTCTTGCGCAAAATTCGCTTTCCTGTTTGTAATGGTCGTGTGAGAAAAAATCTTTGTATTCGGGATCATTTGCCC
>WQWD01000223.1 GCA_009785545.1 Treponema sp.
AAATCTATCGAGATAATGGAAGTTGTTTCGGTTTCAGAATTAGCAAAAAAAATGAACTTAAAAGCTTCTGATTTAATTCAAAAGCTGATGAACATGGGGCAGATGGTTACCATCAATCAGCAAATCGACGCTGATACGGCGACTATTTTGGCAGGCGAATACGGCTCCGAAGTAAAAATTGTCAGTCTTTATGACGAAACTGTAATCGAAAGTGCTTCAGACGATGAGGCTCTTATGCTTCCACGCCCCCCTGTTGTTACCGTTATGGGTCATGTTGATCACGGTAAAACAAAATTGTTAGACGCAATCCGTGTGGCTGATGTCGTCTCAGGCGAGTTCGGCGGAATAACTCAGCATATCGGCGCTTACATGGTTGACACTCCGCATGGCAGTCTGACTTTCCTTGATACTCCCGGACATGAAGCGTTTACCCGGATGAGGGCACGTGGGGCGCAAGTAACAGACATTGTCGTGCTTGTTGTTGCGGCTGACGACGGTGTTATGCCGCAAACACTCGAAGCGATAAATCACGCAAAAGAAGCGGAAGTCCCCATCATTGTCGCCATCAACAAAGTAGACAAACCTGAAGCGAATCCTGATAAAGTAAAAGCTCAGTTGTCCGACTTGGGACTAATGCCGGAAGACTGGGGCGGGCAAACAATGTTTGTTGAGCTGTCGGCTTTGAAAAAAACAGGTATCGACAAACTTATCGAAGCAATTTTGCTGGAAGCGGAACTTTTGGACTTAAAAGCAAACTTCCAGCGCAGTGCCGAAGGAAAAATCCTCGATTCAAAAGTTGATCATGGGCGTGGTATTGTAGCAACTGTAATGGTAGAAAGAGGAACACTCTCTGTTGGAGACGCTTTTGTCGCAGGTATTTGGCCGGGCAAAGTACGGGCAATTTTTAACGACAAAGGCGACCGTGTTAACAAAGCGACTCCTTCAATGCCGGTTGAAATACTCGGCTTTGAGGGTATTCCAAATGCCGGAGATCCGCTTCAAGTGGTAACAGACGAAAGAGTTGCACGTGAGTATTCTTCCAAACGGCAGGAATTAAAACGTTTCGAAGACGCCAAAATAATCAGAAAAGTTACCATGAATAATCTTCATGACATGATTTCTGACGGAACGATACAAGAACTAAAAGTAATTATTAAAGCCGACGTACAAGGCTCGGCAGAAGCGCTTAAATCCAGTTTGGAAAAACTTTCCACAAAAGAGATTCGTCTTAACGTAATTCAGGCTCTTCCAGGCCCGGTCAACGAAGGCGATGTAGACCTTGCCATAGCATCAAAAGGTATTATAATAAGTTTTAATGTGCGCCCTTTGCCAAAAGCGAGAATCTTGGCGGAACAAGAAAAAGTAGAGATACGAAAATACAACGTAATCTACAAAGCTGTCGAAGAAATCAAACACGCAATGGAAGGAATGTTAAAGCCGGAAACAAAAGAAGAAGTTATCGGAACTGTGGAAATACGTGAAATATTCAAAGTGCCGAAGATTGGCAACATTGCCGGCTGTTATGTGTTAACTGGCTCTGTTAAGCGAACCTGCACTGTCAACTTAATCCGTGAGCAGGTTGTTATTCACTCCGGGAAAATCGCTTCATTAAGACGGGTGAAAGACGATGCCCGTGAAGTTGCCGCCGGTTTTGAATGTGGTATCGGTCTTGAAGGTTACGATAATTTCCAGATTGGTGATATTTTAGAAGTTATCGAAATTATCGAAATAGCCCGAAAATTAAGCTAATTCGAGTCTGTCTATAAATGCAGGGCATTTTAGACAGACAACAATTCGGAGGAAAAATGCCCGGATTCAGAATGGAAAGGCTGGGTCAAGTGATCCAAAACAAAATCGGTTCGCTTATTCTTGAAAGCAAAATCAAGGATAACAGGGTTAACACTTTTCTTTCGATTACAAAAGTAAATGTTTCAAAAGATCTCTCTTACGCCGATGTTTATGTTTCCGATATTCGAGGCAAAACAAACGCAAATGCGGTTGAAGGTCTCCAAAGCGCCGCAGGTTTTATTCAATCACAGTTGGCTGTAGATATGCACATAAGAAAAACTCCCAAGCTGCGCTTTCATGCCGACCACAGCATAGGGGAAAGCTTTGAGTTGATCAAAAAGCTCGAAGGGCTTGTTACATCCGAGTGAGATCAATTCTTGGAATTATACAATTTTGAAGATATGACTCAAAACATTTTTCGCTATTCCCTCAGCGTCAAGCTCACAAGCGGCGAGTAATTCTTCTCGTAAACCCAAAGCGTTATTTCTTTGAAAAAAGCGGCTCTCTACTGCCAAAACCGCCGTTTTGTTTTTAACATTATGTTTCAGCGCAAGGGAAAGGGCGTATTCTCCAAAGCCGCCTTCACGCATTCCTTCTTCGATAAAGACAGTCAGTTTGTAAGTCTTCATAAGTTCAACAAGATAGTTTTCATCTACAGGTTTTAGAAATCGCAAATTATAAAGGTCTGCTTTTATGTCGTTTTCTTTTAGTATCTCGGCGGCGGCAGATGTTTCGTTGTAAAGGCTGCCGGTAAAAGCCAGACAAACTTGTTTGTTATCGTTTTGAGTAACAAAAACACCTCGCCCTGTTTCAATAGGCAGAGAAAAAGCATTCGTTTCCGTTGGGCAATAAGCTTTAGGGTAACGAACAATCACAGGGCCTAAGTTTTTCCGATCTTCATTCAAAGCCCATTCAAACATCAGCCGCATTTCGTTTTCGCTTGCCGGCGCAAAAATTGTCATGTTTGGCGTGCTTCGGAATAACGTGATGTCAAAAAGCCCCTGGTGAGTTTCGCCGTCTGCGCTGACAAAGCCGGCTCTGTCAAGGGCTAAAATCACAGGCAGTTTTTGAAGAGCCGTATCATGGATAACCTGATCAACGGCACGTTGGATAAAAGTGGAATACATAGCGACAACAGGTTTTAAGTTTTGTGCGGCAAAGCCTGCGGCGAATGTAACTGCGTGTTCTTCAGCAATGCCAACATCAAAAAAACGCTCCGAAAAAGTTTTCGCAAATTGCGAAAGCCCTGTACCGGCTTTCATTGCGGCGGTAATTGCCACTATATTTTTATCCTTTTCCGCCATTTCCAGAATAACTCCTGAGAAACTTTCAGTAAATGTTTTCTCTAAAGTGTTTTTTGGAGTTTCCTTTGAGCAGCCATTTGAGGAACCATTCACGGACAAACCTTCATCAATTGAAAAAGAATGAACGCCATGATAACTGGCTGGGTTGTCTTCGGCATAATTAAAACCTTTGCCTTTACGAGTAACAACATGGACAACAACAGGGCGGTTTAGTTTGCGCACATCTTTTAAAACTTCGATTAAAACTTTAATATTGTGTCCGTTTATCGGGCCTACATATTCAAATCCAAGATCAACAAAAAAATTGTCAATATAAAAAACAGCTTTTACAGCTCTTTTTAATCTGACGACAAGGTTAAAAAAACTTTCTCCTATAAAGGGAATCTTTTTTGCTATCGAGTCAAATGTTCTGCGGAAAGTTTGATATTTAGCTTTCATGGAAAGACGGCTTAAATACTTCGAAAGCCCTCCAACATTGCGGCTGATAGACATTTTATTGTCGTTAAGAATCACAATCAACGGCAAACCAAGGTGTCCGGCATGAGACAGAGCTTCGTAAGCAAGTCCCCCTGTCAACGCGCCGTCGCCGATTACAGCTATCGAATATGTTTTTTTTTCGGTAATTTTATCTGTTTTTTGCAGTTTGTCCGCCGCCAAAAGCCCGAGAGCGGCGGAAATCGAAGTAGAAGCGTGGCCTGTGTTAAAAACGTCATGAGGGCTTTCGTTTCGTTTGGGAAACCCGGAAAGCCCGTGCCGTTTGCGGAGATTTGAAAAAGAAGCGGCACGGCCTGTGAGCATTTTATGCGCATAACATTGATGTCCTACATCCCAGACAATTTTGTCCTTCGGCGAATTAAAAACACGATGCAGAGCTATGCTTAATTCTACAACTCCTAAATTGGAAGCAAGGTGTCCTCCGTTACTCGAAACTGCCGAAATAATTTGTTCTCTGATTTCCAATGCCAGATGTTTTAACTCTTTTTGTGACAGATTTTTTAAGTCCTTAGGTGAATTTATGTTAGACAGCAAAATATTCACCCCGGTTTTTGTTTGTCATTGGCTTGAAGTTAAACTGCGGAAATCTTCAAGATATTTTCGTCTTGATTTAACAAGATCCTGTAATTCATTAAACATATTATTGTTTGCTTCAGCAGCGAGAGGAATTACATATTTTTCTGTTTCATTGATGTAACGTTCAACAAATTCCAGGTTGTTTACAAAACCTAAGGAAATCATGTTTGAAATACGATCCGCTACTTTAAGAATTTTGGCGTTTGGAGAGCCGCTTTTTAATACACGGGTAAGAAACTCCGGTTTTGTTTCTCCTTCACGGCGGGAAACTTCATGAACCAAATTATATACCGCATGGCTTTCAAAATCAATTGAGAGTAAATGATTGCGATTAATATCGGGAATGTCTTCCAATACATCATGAATGACAGAAGCTTTAAGTAAAACCGAATCGATGTAATCGTAATCGATTAAT
>WQWD01000224.1 GCA_009785545.1 Treponema sp.
AAAACAAGTCAGGGCAATGGATAAATACAAAGATTTGCCGATTGTTATGGTAACAAGTGAAGCCGCCAAGTTTAATGTTATCGAAGCCTTAAAACATGGAGCCACTGATTATATTACAAAGCCAATTAAACTGGATCTTTTTAAGAGCAAATTGGCTAAATTACGCTTATTTAGGATGTGAAATATGACTGAAGATTTGCAAAGTTATGTAGAACCGTTTGTAGAAGTTACAGTAAATACTTTTAAGGAATTTGTCGGCATAGACACAAGCCCGACACATCCTCATTTTCTTGACACGGACAAATATTTTGAATGGGATGTTTCAGCGGTAATTGGTCTTTCCGGAGTGATAAAAGGCGCTGTTATAATATCGATGAAAGCGGATTTAGCGAGGAGGATAACCACTTTACTGACAGGAGATACTCACACAGAAATCGATGCCGATGTAATTGACGCAATCGGAGAAATAAACAATATTATTTCCGGGAACATTAAACCAAAAGTGCCGAACGGAGACAACATTGTAATTTCCATTCCAACAATTATCAGGGGAAAAGAACATTCAATCGCATGGCCAAGCAAACAAACACGCATACTTTGTATTCCGCATAAAGTTTTTGAAAATGACATTTTTCATTTGATGGTAGCCATCGAAATGGATAGCGGAAAATAATCGGGAGATAAAATGAAGCACGTTTTCCTGTTTGATCCAAAAGCATTTTATTCACAGCAATGGAAAATGGATACCATTCTTGATAACATTGGACAATTTTTTCGGACACAGGAAAATCAGGATTTTTCAATTCAATTTTCACGATACAGAAGAAACGCCATTTTAATAATTCAGGAAGAAGCCGAAAAAACCAAACCGGGCGATGTTGTCAGAATATACGCTATCGGCGGAGAAGAAATACTTTTTGATTGTTTAAACGGCATAGCTCATTTTCCCAATATGCAGCTTGCGGCAGTTCCTTTCGGAGAAACAGATAATTTTCTGAAAATTTTCGGAGACAAAAATATCGAAAGTTTCAGAAATATTTCTGCAATGATAAAATCAGCCTCCATCCCCACAGATATAATCAAGTGGGGAGTAAATTACGCATTAAGTTCCTGTTATATCGGGGCAAATTTAGCTGCCCCCAAAAAAATAAGCTCTCTCAAATCAGGTATAAGTAAAAGCGTTTTTTTTGTATTGTCAAAAATTTCATCTTTTTTTGGCATAATATTTCCTGCGTTTAACAAACGAAGCGCCGTAAAAGAATACAGTATTTCAATTGACGATGCAGATTACTCGGGGCGCTACAGCATGATTCATGTTGCCAACAGCCCGTATTTTAACGGAAAAAAAATAATCGTATCGGAAGCATCGCCTGATAACGGTCTTCTGGATATTGTGCTTATCAAAGCGGAGCATCCCTTAAAAATTCTTTTTGAACTAAGAAAATATTTTTCCGAGAGAAGACGCTCAAAAAATTGTGTTTTTGTTCAGGGAAAAAAAATAACGATTCACTCCAAGAGTCAAATGTGGATACAATTGGATAGCGAATATATTCAGGACACCAGCATAAATCTGAATATAATTCCCCATGCAATACAGTTTGTTGTACCGGAAGGTTTATCATACCCGATAAGCGAGCTTGCGGCTAGTTAGCCGACTGCTCTTTGAGGATGGTTTTAAATGGCAATGGAAAAAACAGCGAAGATAAAAACAAGAAAAATCGCCGGCATAGCTTCAATTGTAATGGTGTTTTTTTTAACCGCTGCATTTGTTTTTGAGACACTGAATTTGAACATAAACGTAGAGTATTACCTGATTGGAATTATTGCCATTTTGACTTTAATCGTGATTATATCGATGATTAGAACATCGGCCAATCATAAACTGGCGTTTAACGTTCCGTTTGTTATACTTATTTTTTATACATTATTGACGACTATATCCGGCTGGCAGACCGGACATTACCTGCTTGTATGCCTTGTTCTTTGTGCCGTTAGCTGCTTGTATTTAAATTTTAACAGAACTGCAATATTCATTATAGTCAATCAATTACTTATTATGATATTGATTTTATCGGGTTATCCCGTAAGCGGACAAAATACGGCTGTACCTGCCGTATATATCAACTGGGCTGTTTATCTATCCGCCTCTGTAGTTATGCTGATGGTTACCAGAATAGCGACAGTACATCTTGATAAAGCTCTTGAACACAAAAATTCATTTATGAGTCTTCTTGCCACTACAGAAAATTATGTCGCAATAATAGATGAATATAACCGGATTGTTTATGCAAGTAAAACTCTTGCCAAACTGGGGAATATAGAAGAACACACATTAGTCCAAGGACGCCCTCTGCTCGATCTTTTCCCGGGAAGAAGCTTAAAAGTTTATGCAGGAAAACTGTTAAAAAATAAAGACAGTTATACAGATGACTGGGAATTTTCACTGGAAGGAGAAAAACAATATTTTAAAGCCGCTTCACACAGATTAGCCGGAGTCAGCGGCGGCACTCTTATCAGTTTGTATGACATGACCCACCTGGCAGAACGCGATGAAATTGCCGTCATGAAAGACAACATGAAAATCGGGCTTTTCTTCATGGATAAAAATTATGTTATCCAGGATCATTATTCAAGATATTTGGAAGAAATGCTGATGACCACAAAACTTGTTGAAAAGGCATTTACGGATATAATAATAGATTCTGTTACTGCCGCCGAGATGGGAACCATCAAGGACTTTTTTAAGATGGTTATTGAGCACGCCTATGATCAGGAAATGTTAGACGAAATAAATCCATTAGACGAGCTCCATTACATCAAAAAAGACACTAAACAAAAAAAAGTTTTACAATTTGCTTTTGCGCCCGTAGAACGGGGAGGCGGCGAAACTTTTATCCTTACTACAGTTTATGACATTACCGTAAAAATAGAATTGCAAAACAGATTGGCGGAAGAAGAATCACGCCGCCAGGAAGAAATGCAGTCCGTTTTTGAATTTCTCCAAGTTCAGCCAAATGTATTTAATGACTTTATGGATGATATGGAATATGAATTTGACATTATCGAACAAACGGAAAAAGATGAAAGCCTTTCCCACCATGAAGTTTTGGTAAAAATTTATCAATCCGTACACGCCGTTAAATCAAATGCTGTAGTTTTGGGATTAAACACTTTTGGAAAAAAACTGCATAACCTTGAATCAAAAATCAAGAAGTTACGTGAATTAGAAGGTGAGGTTCCGTTTGCTGACATGCTGGATGTTACCATGGATGTCGAAAAAATGTTTCACGAAAAAGAAGGATTCGCAGAAATTATAGAAAAGTTTCAAGCATATACAAACATTGCTGTCGATACAAAACAGCAGTCAAAAGCATTGATTGATTCTTTGGCAAAAACTTCAGCCAGAGCTGCTGAAGATCAGGAAAAACTCATTAAATTTATTGCAGACGATATTGACGATGAAGCTGTCGAAAAATGCCCAAGGCGTGTAGTAAAAGAAATACTGGTACAGCTTGTCCGTAATTCAGCGATACACGGCATAGAAACACCTGACAGCCGCAGGGCAAAAGGCAAAAATGAAACAGGTACAATAAAACTTGCGATCAGAATGTCAGAAGATAAAAACAAGGTAACGGTAAACTTTTCAGATGACGGAAACGGCCTTGATTACAAAAAAATCAGCGAAAAAGCCTTAAAAGGAAAACTAATAAATGAGGACGAAGCGGCAAACAAAGACTTGCTGATAAAAGCAATTTTTGCGCCCGGCTTTAGCACTGCCGAAACAGAAGGGATGTATGCCGGACGCGGCATTGGTTTAAATCTTGTTCGGGATCGGCTGAAAAATGTAAATGGCTCAATCAAACTGCGTTCCGAAGACGGCAAAGGTATTCATTTTTTAATTACGGTTCCTGTTCAACGAGTAATGCAATAAGAAAGAAGCGTAATGACAGCAAGTAAAACAAACGCCGCAGCAACATAAGTCCAAAAAGACGAAGAAGTCGGCTTAAAAGCCGGACGAGTCGGGCGAGCCAACTTGGATTTTTTGTTTATTTTTTTTGAGCCGGAAGTCTGAATTGATGAATAACCGCACATCGGGCATCCGTCTTTGAACATTCTGTCTTCGCCAGAATATCCGCAAGCCGGACAGCGAGTAGAAGCAAAAAAACGTCCGCAATGCGGGCAGGATTTTTTTTCACTGCCAACTTCGCAAGCGCAATTATCGCAAAAAAAACGCGGCTTCTTTTTCAAATTTTTTAAGCCGATTTTGACTCGGGAATTGATTTACTTGCCACTGCCGGACATTTGGCTCCGTCATTTGCGGGACACTGCGAACATGGAGTGCCGTTATTTGCAGCAACACTGTCAGACTTCTTTGACGAAGCCGAAACCGAAGCTGGTTTACCTGCGGATTTGGCCTTGTCGGTAACATAAAAACCGGAACCTTTAAAAATAACGCCAGCACCGCCAAAAATAAGGCGGCGAACTTCTTTCCCGCATTCGGGGCAGTCTTTTATAGGCAGATCACTCATTGTTTGAAAAACTTCAAAACAATG
>WQWD01000225.1 GCA_009785545.1 Treponema sp.
ATCATTAAATTATACAAATCTGACGGAACATCTTAACCGGCTGTCATCTGTTTGCGCGGATTCAAGAAGACAGAGACAACCTCAGCTTGTTTTTTTAAACTCATTTTAAGTACACGCATATGGTGACAGGCACCATATGCGTGTACTCTGTGCGTGACCTTGAAATGGAATTGGGAGTTAAGTAAATATCGATGAAAATCAGAGGTGCGTTTATACCAACACACCTCTGTAAGGTATCAGGTTGCAATTAACAATTACACTGCGGTAGATTACTATCTCTATCGCCTTGTTGCCATCTTTGCGACCATTGATAGACCGCACACCCACTATCACCACAGTTCACTGTTGCTCCAGTGTTGCTAGCAGAGCAACCATCACAGCTCCCACAACCCATAAAAACTAATCCGCTTGCCATCAGTAGAACAATTAAGCCTACAATCCAAATTTTGCTTTTTTTCATAAAAAGCTCCTTTGCGGTCTTTCCCGCCGTCTATCTTTATACAACCTCAACGAGGTATAACAAATTTAAACCTACCGCAACAGATAGGCATTAAATCCCGGTTTAGCTCTAAACAGAGCTTTCCAGTGGATTTTCTAAAAAGTGTACAAAAAACCGCAATTATCGATATTACCGATAATTCATGCTACTAACTGTTTGATTTAATGTCAAGCTATTATATTGAATATTCGGTATAAGGCGGGTATTTTTATGGATGAACAAGAATTAAGAGGGATTTTAAGCAATAATATTAAACGCTGCCGATTGAAAAACAACCTATCTCAATTAGCTCTAGCCGAAAAAGTTGATATATCAACCAATTTTCTGAGCGATATTGAGCGTTGCAAGGCGTGGGTTTCACCCAACACCATAGTTAAATTAGCCTCTATTTTGGATATTGAACCCTATGAGCTTTTTAAGGCAGACGCACTTTTGTCAGACACAGAAAGGAGCATTTTAAAACAATATTCGGAGGAAAATTTGAAGGCAGTTTTAAGTGTTATGAATCAACTACGTGAAAATTAGATAACTGCCATATAATTTTTTTATAATATATTGAGCAAGTATATTTGATTTTATGGCACATAACTATCATTTAAAAAAAAGACAATCCATTAAAAATTTTTGCTCAGAAAGAGCAGGGATTTGCCAACGGCAAACAAATATTAGCCTTTGTGGATAATATATTATTCTTTAAGCCAATTAGTCAATACCTAAAAAGCAATTATTCTATTCTAAAAGGATAAAAGGCAGGAAACATGGCAAATATTAGAGAAATTTTGGCGGGTAATATTAAAGAATACCGACGTAAATATGGTTTTTCACAGGATAAATTGGCAGAATTAGCCAATATATCTTCACAATATTTAGCTACCGTTGAAACTTGTCGAAAATTTCCAACACCAGAAGTACTTGATCGTCTTGCAGAAGCTTTAAAAATAGAAACTCATGAACTTTTTGCATTTTCATCGACACCACAAGCGGAGTTAGAAAAATTAAGACAAGGCATTATTGGAGAAGTCGTAAAAGCAATAAAAGAATCTTTCATAGAAGAAACCAGAAACAAAAAGAAAAAATGACTTGAACGCACACAAGGTTATAGTTACCTTTTCCTCTTTTACCTTTCTCTGCCAAAAACAAAAAAATCAGAAAAAACCCCTTGCGTAAAACTTTAAAATATGTTAAAAATTATATCCCATGTTTAAAGTAGATTTTTTGCAATTTTAACAAATGTGCAAAACCTGTGGATAAATATGGGAAAAAGAATGTAAAATAAAAAAGGGAAAAAGGAGAAGAAAAAACAATCCGGCGATTCATGATTGATCTACACTAAATCCTTGTAGGATAAGGAGTTAACTAAGTTTTACCGTGTCAGGCATTAAGTAGATCGTTAAAAAATCATGTAAAAAAGCAAGATTGTTTGAATTATCACAATTGTTTTTTGTGGATAACTTGTTGATAATTAAAAAAGTAAAATGGCTGAATTGGATTATGAGGGCTTTTGGAAAGAAACCCTAGTCCAACTGCGGAATGACCTGGGGGAGGAGGAGTTCAGCGGCTGGTTTTCAGATTTGAAATACCTGCGTGCTGGGTTTGATGAACAAACCAACGATCACAGCATTGTTATAGGTGCCCCCTCTGCTTTTCATCGAGACAAAGTTAGTTCTCGATACAAAAGTGCTATTAATTCAACTTTAAAAAAGCTTTCCGGCGAAAATATCCCTGTTGAATTCGAGTTAAGCAAAAAAAACGAAGTTAAACCCGAAAAAAAAGCGGCAGAACCCCATCAACCTGTCAAAAAAGACGAGCCTGTTATCGAAAAACCACCAAAATCTAAGGCAAAAAGAGAGCAACACCTTCAATTGAGGGATGATTATACCTTTAAAAGATATGTAATCGGAGAAAATAACAAATTCCCGGCAAACGCCGCCATCGCTATCAGTGAAAATCCCGGCAAAGCTTACAATCCCTTCCTGATTTACGGAGGGGTCGGGCTTGGAAAAACCCACTTGATGCAGTCAATCGGGAATTACATTCATGAAAACACGGACAATGATGTCATTTACATTACTGCCGAAAACTTTTTGAACGAATATGTTGAAGGAGTAAGGCAAAACACAATGAAATCCTTCAAAAACAAATACAGATATACTGATGTCTTGCTTATCGATGACATTCAAATTTTTACTGATAAAGATGGCGTACAGGAAGAGCTTTTTCATACCTTTAACACGCTGCTTGACGCCAAAAAACAGATTGTTTTTACTTGCGACAGGCCTATCACAGAACTTAAAAAGTTCCCGGAAAGGCTTATTTCACGATTTGGGCTTGGATTAATGGCGGATTTGCAGCCTCCACGGTATGAAGAACGCTGCGCAATTCTAAAATCAACTGCAGAAGGCATAGGCGTTTCCGTTCCTAACGAAGTAATAGACCTTTTAAGCAACAATATTTCTTCGAATGTTCGGGAGTTATTATCCTCTTTAACAAATTTAATTGCGTATACTCAGTTAATGAAAAAACCAATCTCCCTTGAGATTGCCCAAGAAAGGCTAAAAAACTTTTTTAACGCTCCAAGACAGGCAAATTTGTCTATGGATAATATAATAAGAGTGGTTGCTGAATCATTTGGGCTTACTCCAAACGACTTAAAAAGCAAAAAACGTACTCAAAACATAGTTTTAGCACGTCAACTTGCCATGTACATAGGAAGAAGAATGACAGATTACTCTTATACTGAAATAGGGCAGGATTTTGGAGGAAGGGATCATACGACAGTTTTACATTCTATAAATAAAATTGATGAAAAACTGATAACAGATCCCACTTTGGAACCAACAATAGAAAGCCTAAAAAGGTCTATAAAAGAGTTTAGCGTCAGACATTAATTATTAGAAATGGGTCTTTAAAAATACTGGATAATATGTTATCATTATGTGGATAAAATCAAACTTGTGGAAAAGGGTGGATAAACAGTAAACTTATCAATGTATTTTGATATTTGTAAGTGTATGTAATATAACAAATTAAAGTGGTTTTCCACATTTTAGATATGTTACTATTACTGTTATTATTATATATAAAAATTTAATATTAATAGGAGACAGAAAAATGAAGTTTATATGTAACAAAGAGACTATTCTCAAAGAAACAGCCATAGCGCAGGAAATAATTGCTTCAAAAAACGCAATTTTGATACTTTCCAATATTTATCTTGAGGCAAAAGATGAAAGTCTGATAATTAAAGCCAAAGACATGAAAGTAAACTTTCAAACTGAAATTCCTGTAACAGTAATTGAACCGGGATCAACTACTGTTTATGGAGACAAATTTTTTGGAGTAATAAGCTCGTTTCCATACGAAGAATTGGAATTTTCTCAGAAGGATAATATTGCTGTAATAAAACCAACTACACAGAAAAAACCTGAGTATAAACTTAAAAGTATTGCTTCGGATAAATTTCCCGAATTGCCTGTTTCTACGGATTCTTTTTTTGAAATGCCAATTAAAGATTTTAAGGATATGGTACAACAAAGTGTTTTTGCTGTTTCAGATGATGAAACCAGATATTTTATGAACGGCGTTTACATGGAAAAAGTCGAAAAAGATATAATTATGGTTGCTACAGACGGAAGGCGTCTTGCTTATGTTTCAAAACCTGCAGATGAAAAAATTAAAGATTTTCCGGGTGTTATAATTCCTCCTAAAATTTTAACTACGGTTTTAAAAAGATCGGGTGATGAAGGTCTTATAAGTATTTCTATAAGCGATAAAATGATTTTTATTAACTTTGCATCATACAAATTTTCATCATTATTGATTGAAGGAATGTTCCCTAACTATAAAAAGGTTATTCCTGAAAGTCAGGAATTTTATCTTTCAGTAAAACGTGAAGAAATGCTCAGCGCTTTACGGCGTGTTTCGCTCATGGTAGAAAAAAAATCACACAGGATTTATCTTGGAATATCTTCGGGAAGAATTGCTGTTTATTCCGAAGAAAGTGAGCTTGGAATTGTAGAAGATGAAATTCCGTGCCAATATGACGGGGAA
>WQWD01000226.1 GCA_009785545.1 Treponema sp.
AACCACACAGGGTTTGGCGGCGGATATATATCCATCATTTTTGCGTTGTTGCGTACTCCGTAAGCTTCCCAAAGCACCCTGTCAACTTCGTGCATGGCATCTTCTCTTTCTCCGTGAACATCAGCGATATTGGTAGGCCAACCATTACTGAAAGAGCCTGATATCTTCGGCGCATGATGCAACCAGAGTCTGGCTTCGTTGTGAAGTATCCAAACTTCATCTTCCTGTTGATCTCGCTGTAGTTGAGTTCGGAAAGGTTGTCCCTCTTCATCAATATGATAATCAATTCCGTAAAAACCGTAATGGCCGATTATTTTTTGGACTTCTTCGCAAAGCTGAGCATCAAGGAAACGTATGATTCGTTCCGGATATCTGGCACTTACACTGATACCGATTCCCTGCCCAAAATTCGGAACGCTCCTGTGCCTGTACCATGGGCGAATGTCTTCGTCAAAAACTATTGGAAGCGGCGCAAAAGTACGATAACGCATTCCCTGTGTTATCAAAGAATATTCTGCTGATTGGAATTGCCACATCTGATCATGAAAACCTAAAACTCTGCCGGAAGCGATTTTTGCAAGGTACTGATCAAAGTTATCGACAAAAGCGGCTCTATCGACAAGTCCGATGGCGTTCATCTCGTTAAGTTTTCTAAACCAGCGTTTTGAAATATCTTGATTCAGAAAAACTCTGACTTCATGAGTAACGGGGCAAACTGTTACATTTCCATCATTTGGAAAACCTGCGAGGAAGTTAGGAGGATTAATAAGATTGAATGAACGCCAATCATGGGTAAGAACAGTGAACCCAATTGTGGGCATACCATTAATTGTCGGATGACGTTCCTTATAACGGCGTATAATATCAAAGTATTCGTATACTGTTCTTATTCTTGGAAATCCAAAATAACGTAATACTTCTTTTTGAATCCAAAACGCAGGACCTCCGTACCAGTTTTCATGTTCAATTCCCCGTGTGACTCCCCAGACAGGAAGGGTATAAATCAGACCATCATCTTCTTTCAGCCGTTCCCATATATCTGCATAATGAGCTTTTAATCGAGGGGCATACCGTTCAATTAAACCGCACAATGGAATAAGAGCTCCGGCATTTAAGAATCTCGAGCTGTCAATTTGCAGAATGTCAGGAAAATCACCGCCGGCAATCATAACTCCGATTCTTAAATCTTTGTCGCCTACAAGTATATCCCAACTGAAAGTAACATTGAGGTTTTCTTCTATCCATCGGAACATTCTGTTTCCGGCAGGCGGCTGCCGCATAGGAGCCATCGAAAATACTGAAATATTTATTGGAAAATCCGGATCGTAAGCTGACCACATAGTTCTTGGTCTTCTGTCGCATGAAACAAGAAGAATTGTTATTGCGATCAATACCACAAAAAAATTAGCAATTTTAAGGTTATTCATAAAGCCCCCTTCAATGGTTTAAAATTTTTCTACGCTGATTTCTGAATCGCCTCCCAAAGTCCTGAGAGATAGCTCAAACCTATCGCTCTGTCGTAAAGCCCGTACCCGGGGACTGAAACTTCGCCCCAAATTTGTCTGCCGTGATCAGGGCGAAGCAATCCGTCAAATTTGATGTCATGGAGAGCTTTCATGATCTCGTACATATCGAGAGAGCCGTCACTGGATATGTGGGCTGATTCTTCGAAATTGCCGGGACTGTTGTGTCTGATGTTGCGGACATGAGCGAAGTGGATTCGCCCTTTCAGGCTGCGGATAATATCGGGGATGTCGTTGTCCGGGTTTGTTCCCAAACTTCCCGAGCAGAGCGTTACGCCATTATGCGGATTGTCTACTAATTTGATCAATCGCAGAAGGTCTTGTTTATTTTTCATTATTCTGGGAAGCCCGAATACTGACCAGCCGGGATCATCGGGGTGCATTGCCATTTTTACGCCGTATTTTTCGCAGGTTGGCATAATTGCCTTTAGAAAATATTCTAAATTAGCACATAACGCATTTTCGTCAATGCCGCTGTACATTTCAAAAAGATCTTTGATTTTTGCCAATCGTTCGGGTTCCCAGCCGGGAAGCTTACAGCCGGCAGCATTATTCAACATTGCGTCAATCAGATTGTCCGGGTCTATTTGTCCGATAACTGCATGATCGTAAGAAAGGACTGTGGAGCCGTCTTCACGTGGCTTTGTCAAATCTGATCTTGTCCAGTCAAACACTGCCATAAAGTTGTAACAAATCGTATCAATTCCGGCTTCTGAAACTGCCTTAATCGAGCCTATATACCGCTCAATGCACATATCACGGTCTTTACTTGCGGTTTTTATCGCATCGGGTATATTTACGCTTTCTATGCCGGCAATAACCAGCCCTGCGTCTTCAACCTGTTTTTTTAGTACTAAAAGTTCTTCTTTTTTCCATTCATCTTCTGGTTGTTTGTCGTATAAAGTTGTGACAACTCCGTAAATATCCGGCACTTGCCTGATTTTGTCCAATGTTACAGGGTCAACCCCTGAACCAAACCAGCGTAAAGTTTTTTTCATTGTTAGTCTCCTAGTGTATTGTAATATTTTTTGATAATCACATTTTAACATAACTAACATAATTTTTCTACCAATTTTAGTTTTACAAAGAACCTGCCGATAATGGAAGTGCTGTGAAGTATCTACAGAAATTTGTTTTTTTAATGATGATTTTCCTCTTGTCCTCTGGAACGCTTCCCGCAGAAGAATTGCTCCATTTGGTCGGACAAGGAGAAACAATTTTTTCGATTTCCCGCTTTTATGGAGTTACCGAAGCTGAATTGATGAGGGTTAACGGCATTACCGATCCTTCAAGGCTTCGAGCGGGAAGCAGGATTATAATCCCGACAACTATTGATTCGAATTTGCCTTCAACAGGGCTTGCTCAAACCTTGGTGGAACATAGAGTGGTTGGAGGAGATAATCTTTACAGGCTGGCTCGTAACAATGGTATCCCTTTGCAAACTTTGATGGATATTAATGGGTTTGCCCCTAACCATATGCTTAGAGTGGGTGATGTCGTCAGAGTGCCGGCCCCGCCGACTCAGCCGACCCCACAGAATGTGCAAACACCTCCTCCAAATGTGCCAAGACCGCCATCAGGCGCCGCGCCCACAGGAGCTTTTGCGGTGCGCTGGCCTGTGTATCCAAGAGCGATAACTTACATGACCGGGCAAATGGGTGTAATCGTAATAGGCGAACAACTTGAAGCAGTCAGAAGTTTGACGCAGGGGAATGTGGTTTCTGCAGGCCCATGGAGAAAGTTTGGCAGAGTAGTGATTATCGAAAGTCCGGGAGGGTATCATTATATGTACGGCGGACTTGAAACTTTATCTGTTAGTGTTGGAGACAGAGTAACGCCCGGAATGGAAGTGGGCAGGTTGGGTGTCAACTCGGTTTCGGAACAGCCTCATTTGTATTTTATGGTTTTCAGGCGAGATACGCCGATTGATCCCGCCTTAGCTCCCAGAGCTGGTACTGCCGGCAGTATGGGCAGCGCCGGCTCTGCCGGAAATTCCAGAACTTAGTTTAGCATAAAGAAAGGATAGAGAATGGGTATAGGAATAGATAGGATTCAACGACGATCAAGAAAGCTTGATTGTAAGTCTCAGAAAAAGATAAAAACACTAAAGGAAACCGATCCTTTGGCAGTTTACTTCAGGCAGATTTCAAGGTTTCCTCTTTTAACATTGCAGGAAGAACAAAACATCGGAGAAAAAATTATCAGCCTGCGGGCGAAGTTAAAAAAATTGGAATCCGAAAAAAAGAAAAAAAACAATGTTAATTGTAATTATGCTGATGAAAAAGCCGCCCTTGACGCTGCGCTTTTGCATTATAAAAACATAATGATAAATTCCAATTTACGTCTTGTTGTTTCAATCGCTAAAACCTATCAACATCGAGGATTATCTCTTTTGGATTTAATTGACGAAGGAAATATCGGGCTTATTGAAGCTGTCGAGCGTTTTGATTATACAAGAGGCTGCCGTTTTTCTACTTACGGAACATGGTGGATCAGGCAGGCTGTAATTAAAAGTATTGCTGATAAAGGGCGTGTTATACGAATTCCCATTCATATGCTTAATACTATTAAAAAATGTTATTATACCGCAAAACATCTTACTCAGGATTTGGGGCGAGATCCTAACGAAGAAGAATTATCCGAATATTTAGGCGTACCTGTTGCAAAAATTAAAGAGATTGTAAAACTGTCGCAGGAAACCACAAGCCTTGACATAATCGTAGATGAAGGAAACTTTACACGGCTTGCCGATTTGATAAAAGATGACAACATGGCGGAACCTTTTGAAATTGTTTTTTCGATGACTCTTCAGGAAACAATAAGCGGGATTCTTTCGCAGTTATCCGAAAGAGAGATGAGAATCATTCAGCTCAGGTTTGGTTTAACAGGCGAAAACCCTCTTACTTTGGAAGAGACGGGAAAATACTTGGGTATCACACGGGAGCGTGTCCGCCAGATTCAGGAAAAAGCCATCTGGAAACTGAGATCGTTACACGAACTGCGTGAATTAAAAGATAATGCTT
>WQWD01000227.1 GCA_009785545.1 Treponema sp.
CAAAATCTCAATAATACTCAAAGCAATATTACCAAACATCTTTCCAATACAAATCAGATGTTCGGCGATATAAACAATCAGCTTGGTACTTTGGGAAAAACTGTAAAAAACATGGAAGATATAGGAAAAAACATATCCTCTCTGCAAGATATTTTACAGGCTCCTAAATTGCGCGGAAATTTGGGCGAATACCTTCTTGAAGAACTTTTAAAACAAATATTTCCGAGCGCTAATTATGAAACAAAATACAATTTTAAAAACGGAACGCAGGTAGACGCTGTTATCAAGCTGGAAGGAAGTATCGTTCCCGTTGATTCCAAATTCCCGCTTGAAAGTTTTCAAAGGCTTGTAAACGCCAATACCGAAGACGATAAAAAAACATTCCGAAGAGAATTTATTTCCAGCGTAAAAAAACGCATTGATGAAATTGCTTCAAAATATATAAATCCCGCAGAAGGAACTTTTGATTTTGCGATAATGTATATCCCGGCAGAAAATGTTTTTTACGAAACAATAATAAACGATTCTTTTACCAATAAAGATTTTGAATTATTAAACTATGCTATGGAAAAACGAGTTATACCTGTTTCACCTAACAGTTTTTACGCCTACCTTATCGCAGTTATTTACGGCTTAAAAGGATTAAGAATAGAACAGGAAGCCAAAACCATCCTTAGAGATATTACACAAGTGCAGGACAAGTTTGGAAAATTCTTCAGCGAATACAGCCTTGTAGGAAAACACCTGTCAAGCGCAATCAACAAATACAACGACTCGGAAAAAAGAGCAGAAAAACTTAATGAGCAGGTAAACAGGCTCACCGGGCAAAAAAACGAGCTAATCGAAGGCTGACAAATTGGAGCCCTATCCCAAAAATTCTTTTAATCCTCCAATCATGTAAAGCGGAAGTGAATACAATTCATCCGTAACGCCGTAGTTTTTATACGAAGAACGAATGGCACGAGCAGGCTTAAATTCATTTCTGTATATGTTAAGACTTTCAGATTTAACATTTTTGCCGGACTTCACTTCGATGGGAATAATATTATTATCGTATTGGATGACAAATTCAATTTCGGCAGTGTTTTTATCAGTTGCCCAATAATAAATCGGCATAGCACCGTTAGTTGTTATTAATTCCTGCAGTACAAATTGCTCGGCAAGCCCGCCTTTATAGTGCGTAAAAGTTTTATTGTCGTTCTCAAGATATATCTTTGGATCAAGCCCTGCCCGTGCCGAAAGAAGCCCTACATCGTTCATGTAGAGTTTAAAAATTGCCGGTTGTTTATATCCGACAAGCGGCATAAACGGCAAGCTTACCCTGTTTAGTTTTAAAACCAAGTTGGTCTCGATAAGCCAGCCAAGAGCAATCTCATAATCACGTCCGCGCGAACCTTCTTTCATATCGGAATATAAAAAGCGTTTATTTTCCTTGGCAAGCTGTGTAGGAACGGACTCCCAAATATCACGGGTTCGAGCAATGTGGGCAGACGGAATATGTTTTGCAAAATCAGCGTAATAAGAATCAAGGATCATTTTTTGCACCTCACGCACTTCAGCAAAATCACGACTATCTGAATATGTTTTAACTGCCGCAGGCATTCCACCAGTTAAAAAATATTGTTTTAACAGCAGAATGATAGACTCATGAAATGTACTAATAGTTTGAAAATCAAAAGTTTGGAGACACTGTAAAAAACGATCATCCACTGCTTTCAAGAATTCATAAAACGACATAGGATACATCGTTAATATATTAACCTTGCCAACAGGAAAGCCTGTTCCCTCCAACGTCATCACTCCAAGAAGGCTGCCGGAGGCAATAAGATGATATTCAGGAGCGTTTTCATTAAAATATTTTAATGATGTAAGAGCACGCGGACATTCTTGTACTTCATCAAAAATGATTAGAGTATCAGGCGAAATTTTTGCTCCCATCGCAATAGAAAGATCATGAATTATACGCGGAATACTAAGATCTTTTGCAAAAATATCTCTAAGCATGGTACTTGAATCAAAAGAAATATAGACAACAGAATCGAAGTATTTTGCCCCAAATTCCTTCATAAGCCACGTCTTGCCAACCTGCCTCGCCCCATAAATCACCAAAGGCTTACGATCCTTGGATTCTTTCCAATTTACCAGTTTTTCTATGGTAGAACGGTACATATTTCCCCCTTTTTCTTATATCTACTGATCCTCTTGTAAAACTCGGTTAGTTTTACAGAGGCTCTGCAATTTTTCGCCCAAAGGGCTACAAAATTGCCTTTTTTAAAGAAACAATTGCAAAAACTGAAGTTTTGCAATTGTTTCCATTATAATTATAATACGATCCAGAGATTTGTCAAGAATTTGGTGTGAAATTCACACCAAATTCCGATGAATTCGGTGCATTTTACGCACCTTTTTCCGTAGAATTCGGTGTGAAATTCACACCTTTTTCCGAGGAATTTGGTGATTTTTTGGCAATATTTCGTGACATGTGATATTGACGAGAACCAGAAGTAAATGTAAAATAAATAACAAATTTATACTAGGAGTAATACTTATGAAAAAAATTATGGTAATCGTGTTAGCAATTTCAATTGCTTTCCTATTATTTGCCTGCACAAAAAGTGAAAGAGCAGATGATAAAGCGGTCGGTGTTGTAGAGTTCATCTCAGGAACATTCTCCCATCGTAACTTTACAACAGGTCATGTAAGCGACGAAATGATTCAGCAGATACTTACAGCCGGACATCAGGCAGGAAGCGCAGGGAATCAACAGCATTGGCATTTCACAGTTGTCAGAAACAAGGAGCTTATCGACGAGATTATGCAAGATGTTGATGAAGGAAATGTTTTAATCGTGGGACTTGGACCAAATGAATCAAGGTTTCCTCAGGATATAGTCATCTTTGATAATGCTCTGGCTATGCAAAATATGTTCCTGACAGCTCAAGCGCTGGGACTGGGTACTAGGATGTATCTGAGACCTATTCAAAACTTGAACGACAACTTATTGTATAGGCTTGAAGCTCCCGAAGACTTCAGAGCTATCATGGTACTTAGAATTGGTCAACTCAACGAGATTGACGCTGTTTCGCAGCCTTCACCAAGACATCCGCTAGAAACAAGGGTTAATTTTATCGAATAGATCATCACATAAGGAGAGTAAAAATGTTAATCGATTTACTTAGTACGCACAAAGCCTCGTTTAAGGATTACACCGAGTTGCGGGCTCAGGTGAACACTACAAAGCAAGTGTCCTTTGTTGCGGGGAATATGATATCAAATGTTCAAAGCTCGGAAGGCGGCGTTTCGGCTCGTGTATACAGAGGCGGCACTTATGGGTTTGCCTCCGGCGCTGAATACTCAAACGAAAGCATAAAAAACATTCTTGCCGCCGCAACAGAAAACGCCGTTTTTATGGACAAACATGTAAACAAAAATCTGCCGCCGCTGCCAAAAGTAATTGGCGGAAAGGTTGATCTCAAAACAAAACCTGGAAACGACATACCGCAAAGTATTATGATCGATTACACAAAAGCTCTTGACAGTTTTATCGTGGAAAAATACAAAAACCTTACTAGCCGCACTGTGATTGCAAATTGTCTGGACATCGAAAAACTTCTTGTCGTAAGCGATGGAGTGGATCATCATTTTTATCAGCCTCGCAGTATGCTCTATCTGTTTATGACTGCCGAAACAAGTGACGGAATTCCCGTAGAACTTATGGAATGTTTAGGCGGCTTTGGTCATTTTAACCAACACTTTACAGACCCCGTTTTGCTTAGCGAAGACCTCGATAAACTTTACGAAAAACTTATGCACAAACGTGAAGGAGTTTATTCTGACGCAGGCTTGCGAAAATGCGTGTTGCACCCCAACCTTGCAGGAATGCTTGCCCATGAAGCCGTTGGCCACACAGTCGAAGCCGACATTGTTTTGGGCGGTTCTATTGCCGGACACAATCTGGGCAAGCAAGTAGCCAGCGAGCTGATCTCAATGACAGACTTTGCGCACACAGCGTTTGGCAAGCCTTGCCCTCTTCCCGTTTATGTCGATGACGAAGGAACTACGGCAGAAGACGCTGTCCTGATCGAAAACGGAATCTTAAAAGGTTTTTTACATTCCAAAGAAACAGCCGAACACTTTGGCGTAAAACCGCAAGGCAGTGCAAGAGCTTTTAAATTTTCTGATGAGCCTCTAATCCGTATGCGCAACACAGTTATCCTGCCCGGAAAAGATAAGTTAGACGACATGATTGCAAGCATCGATGACGGCTATTACCTTGTAGAAACCGGCAATGGACAGGCAGACACCACAGGCGAGTTCATGTTCTCTGTCGGCTTGGGCTACGAAATCAAAAACGGCAAGCTGGGCAAGCCAATCCGTGAAACAACTATCTCTGGTGTTGCTTTTGAAACGTTAAAAACCGTAGACATGATTTCTGACGACATGGTTTGGGACGTAAAGGGTTTTTGCGGAAAGAAACAGCCAATGACTGTAGGCATGGGCGGCCCTGCCATTCGTTGTGA
>WQWD01000228.1 GCA_009785545.1 Treponema sp.
CCCATCATTTCGAGTATTTTTACCTCTTCACGTAATTCGTCCATAGTTAGTTTTTTTCGTTCGAATTTATGGTTTGAATTAAAACTGCAATAACTACAGCGGTTTATGCAAAAATCTGATACATACAACGGAGCGAACATAACAATTCTGCTGCCGTAAATACGCTGTTTTATGTTTCCAGCTATATCAAAAATCATTTTAATGTGCTGAGGGTTTTCGGTTTTTAGTAATGCTGCAATTTCCTTATGGCTGAGTGCGCCGCCTCTTTCTATTTTTTCCAATGATTGGATTATTTTCGTATCATCAGTGTATTTTGCGTCCTCCAGCAAATTTTCGATGTATTCACGGTTAATAAAATTAGTGTTCATAAATGATTATATTAGTCCTGTGTTCTTGTGGTTTCGTTAAACATTGCAATGCTTCGCTTTAAAATTCCCTGAAGATGAGCGATAGTTATACCGTAATTGGTAAATGGAATATTTTGCTCTTCCGCCTGTTCTCTTCGATATTGTATCTCTCGTTCATTCAGCATACAAGCTCCGCAATGAATAATCAACTTGTATTGTTTTATATCTTTGGGAAAATCACCGCCGGAGCAGAATTCGAATTGAAGCTCTTTTTGGGCGTAGCTTTTTATCCAATTGGGAATTTTAACAGTGCCGATGTCATCACATTGACGATGGTGCGTACAGCCTTCGCAGATAAGTATTTTATCGCCGTCTTCTAGTGTTTCCAAAGCGGATGCTCCGTGAACCGCCGTTTCTAAAAAGCCTTTGTATCTGGCAAATAAAATCGAAAATGAAGTGAGGGGAATGTCTTTGGAGATAATAGAAGAAACCTCAGCGAAAACCTGACTGTCGGTTATTACAAGAGCAGGTTTTTTGCCAAAACTTCCCATTAAATTGCCTAGTTCACTTGGCTTGACAGCGATTGCCGCTGCTCCTGCTTCTAAAATGTCCCTGATTGTCTGCTGCTGCGGCAGAATAAGCCTAGCTTTGGGAGCCGCATCATCAATCGGTATAACTAAAACTATTAAATCATCAGGTTTGATAATATCCGCAACAAGCCTTTTGTTTGATTCTGCGGCAATTCGGGGTTTTCCAAGTGCGGCAATTTTCTCTTTAAGCAAATTTATGTTAAACCCGCTTTTGGCGCTTACCGGCAGCATTTCGCTTTCGACAGCCATTGTTATCGAGTCTGTACCGCAGAGATCTGATTTATTCAAAACAATTATATAAGGAATCTTTTTAGCAATTATAATGTCAAGCAATTCCACGTCTATGCCCGAAAAGGCAGTATCATGATTTGTTTTAGCACTTAACGAAGGTTCAAGGGGGAGTTCCCCGTCGAGAACCAATACAGCAACATCGGTTTTTCTTAATACCTGCCGTGTTTTGTCTACCCTCATCGAGCCGAGTTCGCCTTCGTCATCAAAACCGGGCGTGTCAATGATCACAACAGGTCCCAAAGGGAGCAGCTCCATCGCTTTCCAAACAGGGTCTGTGGTCGTTCCCTTTGTTTCGCTCACAAGCGCCATGTTTTGCCCGGTTACTGCATTCACAAGGCTGGATTTGCCGGCATTTCGCCTTCCAAAGAATGTGATATGCACCCTGTTAGCGGAAGGAGTTGAATTCATTTCCATACTATATTATACACAGGATGTTAAATGATTCCAGTGTGCTGTTATTCTGCCAAAATAAGACAGACTCTGGTTCATAAAAACCTTGTTTCAGGCCGATAATTATAGCAATATGGTAAAAGTATACTTTTTTCTTAGGTTTAAATCTCAATTGAGAAGAACTCGTGCCGATCTTATGCGCCAGATTGATGGGTCTCTTACCCGCTCAATTGTTGATGCCGGCGGGAAAATCATAGGGGATCGATTTGTTCTTTCGGCTGTTTTTGACGAAGACTCGATCAGCTTTTGGTTTGAAATATTTTTACTTATCGAAAATTTGAAAAAGAGCATGGAATCATCTGATGAATTTTTTGGATATTCGCTCGTTATATGCGGTAAAGAGCCGAAATTTCCCGAATTGCTCTCTCGTTTTCTGGCTAATTACAGCGGTGTTTTTGTAGATGAAATAGCTGCCAAAAAACTGCTGCCTTATGCAAGTTTTATAAAGCCGCATGAATGGCTGTATAACCGGGAAAAACGCAAATATGGCTGCAATTATTTTTATAAGATAGATGAGTTAAGAATTTTTAAACAAAATGATACTGATGACATATCTGCAAATCAAGAAGCTTTTAACATTCTTGAGCAAGATAATGCCAATATACTTTTTCTGACTTCCAGCGGTTATTCTATACGGGATTGCCTGCGTAGATACAACAAAAAAATTAACGGAAATTTCCCGGCATTAACAGTTGATTTTAAAACTTTAGGTATCGGTGCGCTTGTAGATATTTGGTCATTAAACATTCGTTCTCTTGGCGGCGGCAAGTCGAAAGAAGAAATAGACAAACTTTGGGAATTTCTGTTTAAAGAACGTATCCGTGATGAAGTTTCTGAATATGTTGAACGCTGTGTTAAACGTTTTCTTTTATTGGTTTTTAATTATTACATAAATGCGGCAGATAAAAAAAATCACAAGCCTGTTTTTTTGATAGAAAATATTCACATTGCCGAAAAAAACACTGTAAATTTTTTGTTGAATGGATTGTCAGAATATTTGCATACACAAGGTTTGCGAATTATTGGAACCGCCAGTGACAAAATATCGCAAAAAAAAATACATAGACTAAAAAGCGTGTTTGCCAATTTTTATAGTTTGGAAAATTCCAAAACCGGGATTCTGATTCCAAAACTATCTTATGAACTTTGGGAAATAATTTACGTTGTATCGCTTCTTAATCGTTATTTTTCGCCCGAACTTATCCAGCGCCTTTTTGAAGAAGAAGATAAAAACCCTGCCATGATTTCAAAAGCTTTATCAATTCTTCATTCATTGAATGTAACAGATTCTGCAAAAGAACCCCGTCTTATGAAAAATATTTTTGAAGAATACGCTGTTAAATTATTTGGACATCAGCCAAAGCGGATAACCAATGATATTTACGGAGATATTTCTCATTCAGACATCAATGAAAACAGAATAAAATCAATGGTAATAAACAGGCTGATAAATTGGGCGGAATTGCAAAAAATAAATACCTGCTTTCGTCTGCTTTCGATTATTTGCGATCTTGGCGGCGTTAAGCAAATTGATGATATGCTGCTGTTAAAAGCAATCACTTTTGATATTGCGAACAATACTGTTACTGCTGTTGAAGCTGCGATAAACAGCCGTGTATTAGATACATTATTCGACAAAAAGGCAGTTGTTATACGTCATTTGTACCAAACATCAAAAGTGCTAAATTCAGGAAACAAAGAAGATATTGAAAAAATATTTAATAACGTACAAACAGATGAAAAAACATTTGCATTTAAAACATATCCTGTATTTAATGCCCAGATGATTGTTAATTTGTCCTGTTATTACCTTAGCAGGCAAGATGATAAAAAAGCTGTTGAAAAAGCAAAAGAAGTAATGTTATTAAGCCAAAATGAAAATGCTTATTGTTTATCGCAAAGTTATCGTATTTATTCGCTTGTTTGCCTTTCAAAACAAAGAATAAGCGAAACAATAGAATATTTTGGATTTGCGCTTTCGTACGCCGAAAGAATTGGAAATAACCATGAACTTGCAATATCAGCCTATTATGCCGCCGCAACTCAATTTTTATACGGTGATATTTATACCGCTTTGAAACTTACCCGTAAATCAATAGAGCAGTCACTTGGAGCCGGTCATCCTGATTGGGCAGATCGTTCTCGTTTTTTAGAAGGCCGGCTTGAATTTGAATTGGGATATTACCAAAAAGCTTTTGAAATATTCAAAGGATTAAAAAATGATCCTTATGGAATTATGACTTGCGAAAAAGAAAATTTGTTAATAGCATGGATATACCGTTCGCAAATCTATTTTATGGAAACAGAAGTTAAAAAACCCGGGCAGGCGAATTTTGACGCAGATCTGTTTGAAATAGAAGCTGCTTATTTATCCGGAGATTATAAAAAAGCTTATGCGCTGTCTTTGGCAATTGTAAACCCGTTTACAGAAGAAAATTATCTGTATACCGAAAAAGCAGACTGGCTAAGCGGTTTTTCTCAATGTGAGCATTTGTATTTTACAAAAGGCGAAATACAATCCGGAATGATAGAATTATACAATGCGCTTTCTCTTAGCCATCTGGCATTGCAGGATTCAGAGTACAAAATGAACGATGCAGTGCAAGCTGTTCAGAAAATGCTGCGTGACAAAAAGTTATGCGAAATTGATCCATGTGATCCTTTTTATTTTTACGCAAAGTACAGAATCCTTCAGCGGGCAAATGCAAGCTCTGTTGATTTAAGTACAGCGGTCAGCATGGCTTTTAAACGATTGCAGAGAAGAGCGGGACGCATAGAAAATATAGAAACCCGCAGGCAGTATTTAAATGTACCAAAATGGAACAGCGAATTAATGGCGG
>WQWD01000229.1 GCA_009785545.1 Treponema sp.
ATCTCATAATAACGCGGTTTGACGATGCTGCTCCCACCGTAAGAGATAAAAGATTTGTGATTCTTGTAGTAAAACCATAACTTAATGTTAAATTAGAATTGGTATGACGTAACAAATCGAAGGTTAGAGTTGAACCAAAATTAAAATTAAAATCCCAGCGATTTCTGATTATATTTATGTTATTAAAGCTTCTACTGTAGGATAGAGCTAAACGTATCGGGTTCAATACCCTTTCTCCGTCACCTACCCAGCTTCCGCCAAGATGAGGATTAACAGGATCGTTAGGTATGAATTCAAAGCTTTCACTTTCGCTGGCTGTAAAATTAACATTTACTCCCCATAATAACATTGAGGCGTTTATTGATGTTATATCAAAATCACTTTCCGGGTTAAAATTCATATTAAGTGTAAATGAATTGTTATTTCCAAACCTGAATGATTGTCTGGTAACAATAGGTCTGAAAATCCAATCACCTTCGTTTTTGTCGGGGAAGGCTGTTGTGTGCGCTGCTGTCATTCTTTCCCATACGGAACTGGCTGATATGTTGAAAATCCAGATATTAAATGTTGCGCTCGCAGAGATGTGTTCATCAAACGGAGGAAGCCGTACCGTTGTTGAAAGAGTTTGATTCCTGTCCATTATATTTGCGCCAAAACTTGCCGAAAGATTATGAGCAGTAAGACCGGGTATATCCGCTTCATTTCGTACCCACGAACCCCATACAGGTCTAAGGTTTGGACCGTCAGGACTATTGTCAACTGTCCAACTCTCTGATCTTACCAATACACCTCCAAAACTGTACGTCAAATTTGTTGCGCTAAATACTGGAGAGTTGTGAAAAGGATTAAGTCTGCTTGTAAATGAATAGTTGGAAGAATAATGTGTTTGCGCAAACATATTTCTTCTTTCTCTAAGAAGTCTGTCTTCATCAAGGATTCCGGCATCATCAAGGTAGGCATCTTCGTTAAGAAAAGTAAAATCCCGCCAGTTGCCCGTTCCGGCTAATGTAACAGTGGTGTTAAAGAAAGGGTTATTTATGGCAAAACTTATATTAGCGGCAGTATTAATATTAGTCGTTAATGATTGTATTTCGCTCCAGTCTATATCATCTTGTGATTCCCAATCGGAATTCATGAATTGCATATGGGTTGTGCTTGACGGAGAAATGGAATAAGTCAGGTTGAATGTGGTAGGGGCTGTAGACCGTGAAGAGAAACTTTGCCTTAAAACAGGAGGTGTTAGAGTACCTCCCATCGCAGGTCTTTCCGTCTCTGTTTCATCTCTTTGCCAGGGAGATATGGGAATTCCTATGCCACTTAACGGATTATCTATCGGTGTAACAGACGCAGGAGCCGGTGTTGTAACTCTGCCGGTGTTGAGATTCAGCGGATTTCCGGTAATTGAAAGGCCGACATTGTATAACATAAAATTATTCGGCGCAAAAAATATTCGGCTGGGGGAAGGAGAGTTAGTTGGAAAAGCCGTATCTATAATACGAATAAAACCCAGAGTTGAGGAAAAGCCTGTTATAGCTATTCTTTGAATGAATGGGGAAAGTGCGGTAAATGCCGGGGTCAGGCTGCCGCGAACCTCCCATGATCCATGCGGAACTTCATGCTGGTTGGCGATATCTGCCTCAAATGCTGCGCCTTGTTGGATCATATTTACCCAATCCATTCTTTCCGAGCGGTTATTTATAAAATCACTCTCAAAAAATGGATCGGAATTAAGAGGAAAATTCCACGAAAGCATGCCCAAGCTTCCGCTGATACCGCTTGAAAACCTAAACCTGTAACGAAACGGAACCTGAATCGAAAACAATCTTGAGGTATTCCAGTCAAAACTGCCGTCAAAATCAGGAGAGAATGGAGTATAGCCGATTCCGGATATATTTGAAACTGTTCTTGAAAAACCGATTCCAAGCGAAAAATCAATTGCGTCGAACCTTCTTGGTCTGGGGACTGTAAGGTCTACCCCTAAAAAGAATCCTAAGTTTACATAATAATCCATCATGGCTACCAAGCTTGTTTCACTTGTATCGACTACGCTTCTGCCGGTGCTTCGCAGGAACATCCCTTCACGTACCAATTCCGTATCTCCCGAATTGCCAAGAATCCTACTAAGAGAGCTTTGCTCGGCGGGAGGTACTCTTGGTCGTCCCAAAATATATGTAGTGGTTTGAATAAAACCGCCTTCTCTTGGCCTGTGTCCTATAACGGGATGAAAAAATAAATCATCAGTGGGAAAAAAGAAAAACGGAATATAAAAAACCGGGATTTGTCCGACTCTTAACAGCGCGTTAAAGATCATAAAATCGGAACCGGGAAGCAGCCAAAGCCGTGAGGCGGTAATTGACCAAAGCGCTTCTTCTTCTCCGCCGCTTGTTATTGTTGCTCTTCTGAGAATAGTTACGTCATCTTCGGTTCTGGAAATTACTTGACCTGTAAAAAGATAGGCGGTTCCATCGCTGTCGATGGTAGAGCTTCCGTCAAGGAAAATGCTTGACCAGTTATCAAGGTTAACAGTTATTTTTTCGCCTCGGAAGGTTTCGGTTGAATCACTGTCTTGTTTTATGTATGTTACCCTTCCTCTGGCTGTAAGAATATTTCTGGTACGATTAAAAAGGATTTCGTCTGCTCTTATTGTGTGGGTATCTTCTCCGTCTCTTATGGTTAAAGAGACATTGCCGCTTAACCTGTTATATTCTTCATTTGTTGCTTCTATCGTAAAGGAATGAGTCCTATCAGCCCATTCAAGCGTCATTGTCCTGCTGTTTTCATTATTCTGAGCTTCCGGTTCAGGCATATTAAAATGATTCCTGATACGTGCTGACAGTTCCCCTCTTGTCCCGCTTTCGGAAAGCCCGAGCCGTCGGCTCCATGCGGCGAGTTCTCCCAAAGTGGAAGTTCTTAGCTCTGTTTCGATCTGGTTTATTTCCGATTGTGAAAGCCTGTGAAGAGGCTCCATCGGCGGCATAATTGTTTCATCATCGGTAAATTGCTGATCTTCGTAATATTCGGCTGCTTCATAGTTTTCGTAGTCGTTTTCGTATTCTTGGGCGAGTAACGGAAATGCAGAAAGAAATATTATTAACCACAAATAACAACGAGTAATTACGAGTAAAGCGGTAAATTTTTCTTTTTTCTTTTTTCTCATCTATTTCCGTTTTAATTTTTTTTCTTTAATGCCATATTTTTGCGGACAAAGCCGCTGTAACATTTCTGCAATATAAAAACCTGTATAAGATGTCGAACATTTGGCGACTTGTTCAGGCGTACCGGCTGTGATAACTTGCCCGCCTTTTTCGCCGCCTTCCGGCCCTAAATCGATGATGTGATCGGCTTGAAGGAGTACATCCAGATTATGCTCTATCATTATAACAGTATTCCCCTGTTCTACCAACCTCTGAATCACTTCCATTAACTGTTTTACATCCGCAAAATGCAGACCTGTGGTCGGCTCGTCTAAAATATAAAATGTTTGTCCTGTAGACCGTTTTGACAATTCCAGCGCCAGTTTTACCCTTTGCGCCTCGCCGCCGGAGAGGGTGAGCGCAGACTGCCCCAATTTTACATAACCTAATCCGACAGACAGAAGCATCTGCATTTTTCGGGCTATCTGCGGGATTGCCGCAAAAAAAACTGCCGCTTCCTCGATAGTCATATCCAACACATCGGCGATGTTTTTGCCTTTGTAGCGAATTTCTAAAGTCTCCCTGTTAAACCGTTTGCCGTGGCAAACATCGCAGGTTATGTAAACATCCGGCAAAAAGTTCATCTCTATTTTTTTCGTTCCGTCTCCTTCGCAATGTTCGCACCTGCCGCCCTTGACGTTAAACGAAAAACGCCCCGCTTTATAACCCCTCATTTTTGAGTCCGGCAAATTGGCAAACATATCCCTGATTGCGGTAAAACCTTCGACATAAGTTATCGGGTTGGAACGAGGCGTTCTGCCGATAGGGCTTTGATCGATGTCGATAACTTTGTCGATGTGTTCCGCTCCGAGAAGTTTTTTGTGAGCTCCTCCTGCACGGTTTGATCCGTAAACTTTGTTTGCCAACGCAGGATAAAGCACATTCGAAAGCAAAGTAGATTTCCCCGAGCCGGAAACTCCAGTAATGCAGGTAAGAACTCCAAGCGGAATTTCGACATCAACATTTTTTAAGTTATGTTCGCTCGCTCCGTATAATTTTAAAAATGCGCCGTTTCCTTTTCTTCGTTCTTTGGGAATATCAATGCGAAGTTTGCCTGCCAAATATTGACCTGTTAAACTCTCCTTTGATTTCATTACATTTTCCGGTTTTCCCTGCGCTACTACATAACCGCCGTGAACGCCTGCGCCAGGCCCCAGATCGACGATGTAATCCGCTGTGCGCAGAGTTTGCTCGTCATGTTCCACAACAATCAGAGTATTGCCAAGGTTACGCAGGTACAGCAAAGTATCAATCAATTTTTGGTTGTCCCGCTGGTGAAGCCCGATAGAAGGCTCGTCTAAAATGTAAAGCAC
>WQWD01000230.1 GCA_009785545.1 Treponema sp.
ACTTCTTGCAAAACTATACAAAGAACAAACAAATGCAACAAACGATGAGTATCTGATTACCGACAGCAGAAAAAAAAGCCACTCATCCGTAAACGATACTTCCAGAAGGTAAACAAACAAAGAAAAAATTGAAATTGATAAACTCATTGTCAAAAGCCAATGCAGAGGGTCTTTAAGCCACTTTTTAAAACGATTCATTCACTATCCCCACGCTGTCCTCAGCCACGATGATGCCATACATAATGCCTCTTGCTAAAAAATCAATATATGTATTATTATAATATATGAAGAAATTTTTTATCACCCTTATAATACTTATTATTTTGGGCGGAACCGCCTTTTTCTTTGGCTGGGTACAGTTTCAGATTCCTCCCGGACAATTTGGCGTGATCACATCCAAGACCCACGGCACAGACCCGCAAGTTGTACGTTCAGGTGAATTCCGCTGGGTTTGGTACAGATTATTGCCCACAAATGTGCGTATCACTGCTTTTAATCTTGAACATACAACGCTCCAAATAAATTACTCAGGGGCTCTGCCTTCCGGCGGCATTTACGCTGCTTTTGCCGGTCTGGCTAACACTGATTTTTCGTGGGACTTACAGGCCGAAATCAGTTTCAGTATCAATCCCGATTACCTTGTTCGTCTTGCCTCAAGGCACAATCTGGCTTCGCAGGAAGATTTGGATTCGCAGATAAAGCGAATCGCCGATGATATCGAAGTAATAATTCTGCAAACTTTAACTTCCGCAGCTTCAATCGAAGATACAACCCGGCTTGAAAGCATTATGTCTGGAAACAGAGACGAACGAATGGAACAGACGATAAAATCCAGATTCCCCGAAATTAAAGACTTTTCTTTTAATATCAGAAGCGCAAAGTTTCCGGATTTTATCCTGTATACCCAATTGCGCCTTATGTACGAAGAATTTCTTGAAAGCCAGCGTCAATTCGTAACTTTGGAATTCGGCAGCAGAGCGGAACGCCATATTCAGTCCCAACTGCGCTTTAATGAATTGGAACGTTATGGAGAGCTGCTTACAAGATTCCCGATTTTGCTTGATTATATGCGGCTGGGACTCGATTTGAATCAGTTCAGTAACCCATAGGTCTTAGTTTTGTTATTGAATAAGTAGCGATATAAGTGTATATTCTATATATAGACGAAACATAGACTAAATCGATTTTAAGGAGACTATATGCAGAAAATTGGGGGCATAATATTAGTATTACTTTTGGGATTCCCCATTATTCTTGCCGCTCAACATGACGACCCTTCCGCACCGGATATCGAAATAGATTGGGATATTTTTGCCTATGACTTGTATGTCAGAGGGGATCAAACCTTTATTATTTCACTTGGAACTACTTTTCCGGCTGTTTTTTGGGGTTATCATGGAAGCGTTAACAGCGATAATGTAAATCTTCGTGATAATTACAGGGCAGTCGGCGGCTCAGGCTCTCTTATTTACAATTATTATTTGGGCTCAAGGTTTTTTCTTGGCGGCGAAATAACAGGAATGTTCATCGGCACTTTAAATCATCAGGTGTTTATTGTTCCGCTTGGGATGAGGGCAGGAACGCAATTTATTCAGGGTCGTTTTGAATTCCCGGTTTCTTTGTCTTTAGGGATGGTCTGGCAAACATATCTTGACTACGGCCATTACAGTATGTATATGAAAGCCAACGCTTCGGCGTTTTTCCGGGCTACATCGCAATGGTCATTCGGTTTAAGCGCCAATTGGGGATGGTTTCCTCAATGGACACGAGACCGAGACACCAATAGACGAACGCCGCGTTACGATGTTCACGGCAATTTTGTTAATTTGCACTTGGCGGCACGTTATCACTTTTAAAAGGAAATAATTTAAATGAAATTTAAGGGATTAAAAATATTATATATTGTTTTAATTTTTGCTTTGGCGTTCACCGCCTTTAACTCATGTAATGATCCTGTCTTTTACAGAATATCCGAAGAGATACCGCTTGTACCGCCTCTAATCCGCGGCTCTCCATCTAATTTTGCCTTGTTTGAGGATCCTCACGGATCGACGAATTACTATACTTATGTTGCAACGGGAAGAAATTTATTCAGATTTAGAGAAAACTATTGGGCTGAAATGACAGGGAACATGGCACTCCCGAATCATATAACCGGAGTTATTCAATTAGCGGCAACAGACGATTACCTTTACGCTTTGTGTTTCAGGGAAACTAGTACCGCAATTATCAGGGAATTATGGAGATACGACGGAACAAATTGGACGCAAATAACAGGCACTATTGCCCCTTATACCGAAATGCAGACGATATTCTCAGCCAATAATAGACTGTTTATCGGCGCTCACAGAAACGGAACTGTTCCTGATCCCGACAACCACAACAGACCTGTGTTGTACCACGCAATTCTTTATGTTAACAATAACAACATTGAACTTACAAATATAACCGAAATAAGATCCTTGCTTCGAGGCGCTGCATTTGACGGAACTAATATTTTCCTCTGTACTGGCAGCAATATTTTCGTACGCAACAGTAGCGGCGGCGGCAGCAATAGTGATATTTCCGGTGACATTTCCAATTTCCAAGGGATTATCGCCCTGCCTGACGACACTGTTGTAGCGATAACACTCGACGGCAGACTTTTTGAGGTTGATTCAACCGGCATTGTCAGCGCTCCTACAGGAACCGGTAATGCACCATGGCCAATCACTTCTTTTGGCGATGGCAGATCTGCCACCGGTGCTCTGGCTATTTGGCAAGATGATCCGGATCCGAATACTCCTACAACAGAGTACAGGCTTCTCGTTGGAAGAAGGGATATAAGAGCTACTACTATGAGCGGGCATACATTTGGTTATGTGGAACTTGAACTGAGCAATACAGGCGGAATAGCAGCGGGAGAAAATTCTTTTGAAACCCCTGACGTTCACGCATTTTCTAATACAATAGGTGCGATTATTGTGAATCATCTTTTTCAGCCTCCTTGCGGCAGCAGAATTTTGGCGTCTACTCAACGCAGGGGAGTTTGGTCGTACCGCCATCGTGCAGGTGACTCTCATCGTGTATGGAATGCAGAAACAAATGATCCAAACACACCATAGAATCTAGTATGTAAAATGGCGGATCTTTTTTCGGAAAAGAACAAATCTTCAGATAACTCCTCAAGTCCGCTTGCGGATAGAATGCGCCCGAGAACTCTCGAGGACATTATCGGTCAAGATCATATCGTTGGGCAAGGCAGGCTTTTGCGCCGTGCTATTCAGGCTGACCGCCTGTCCTCGATAATTCTTTACGGGCCTCCGGGAACCGGGAAAACATCATTGGCGGCAGTAATCGCCAATACAACAAGGGCGGCTTTTGAAAAACTTAACGCCGTTCTCGCCGGAGTAAAAGATATACGTGAAGTTATCGACCGCTCTGACGACCGAAACAGGCTTTACAGCAAAAGAACGATTCTCTTTGTTGACGAAGTACACCGCTGGAACAAAGCCCAGCAAGACGCTCTTCTCCCCTGGGTCGAAAACGGAACGGTAATTTTGATTGGCGCTACAACAGAAAATCCATTTTTTGAGGTTAACCGTGCCCTTGTAAGCCGCAGCCGAATCTTTCAGCTAAAACCTTTAGCGGGAGACGATCTTTTGGAAACAGCAAAAAGAACTCTCGCCGACAAAGAACGTGGTTACGGTAAATGGAATATTCAATTTGAAGAAGGCGCAATTGAACATTTGGTAGACATCGCAAGCGGAGACGCTCGAACGCTGTTAAACGCCATGGAATTGGCTGTAGAAACAAGTCTTACTCCATGGCCTCCTCAGCCGGGCACGAAAATTTTTATCTCGATGGAAGCCGCCGAAGAAAGTATTCAAAGGCGTGCTCTGTTATACGATCGAGACGGTGATTATCATTATGATACTATCAGCGCCTTTATAAAATCCGTCCGTGGAAGCGATCCTGACGCGGCGTTGTATTGGCTTGCAAAAATGGTTCGGGCAGGCGAAGACCCAAAGTTTATATTCAGGCGGATGATCATATTAGCAAGCGAAGATGTCGGGCTTGCAGACCCTCAGGCGATTTCCGTAGTTATCGCCTGCGCTCAGGCGTTTGAACGCATCGGTTTTCCGGAAGGCAACTTTCCTCTTTCACAAGCCTGTCTTTACCTTGCCACCGCTCCCAAATCAAATACCACCTTATCATATTTTGACGCGCTTAAAGAAGTGGAACGTGAAGATAGAGAAGTTCCCAATCATTTGCGTGATGGAAGCCGAGACTCTGAAGGTTTTGGGCATGGCGAAGGTTATGTTTATCCTCACGCTTACCGTGACCATTGGGCGGCACAGCAATATCTGCCCGGTTCCTTAAAAGGCAGGACTTTTTACACTCCGTCGATTGTTGGTTATGAAGGAAAAATCCGAAAAGAAGTGTTGGAAAAACGTGAATTGCAAGCGGCGATTGTGTTGGGCAGCTCAAACGATACAGAAACGGGCGGGGAGC
>WQWD01000231.1 GCA_009785545.1 Treponema sp.
AGAGGCAAGGTTATTTGTAATATGCCAGTTTAATTCGATAGAGGCAATTGAGCCGACCATGTCGCCTTTCCCCTCCCATCTTGGATAATCATTCCAGGCAAACAAATCATGGAAAACCATTGGAGTTAAATATCTTATTTGCAGTTGAGAATTACCTGTCATTATGCCTTCCATAAGACCTATTGTAAGCCTGTTAGATAATCTGATATCCAAGCGGTGAAGATAATAATATCGATTTAATACTAAATTAGTATTGTTTTGATCCTGCCACCATTCAGGCTGGAAACGCCCTTCTTCGAATAAATCTCTGCGTAACCTGAGCGGCAGTTGATTTATAGTCATCGAATATTTTACCCTCGAAGAAAAAAAAGATATTCTGGCAAAATCAAAATATTGGGAATTGTCGGAGAATGTAAGGCTTCCCGTTCTGCCTGTTCCCCAGTAGAGACGGTCACGGCCAATTTGAAAATTCCACCAATTACCGCCGGCAGCGGCAAATGCGCGTAACGCAAGATTATGACTTACATCGGCATAATCAAAAGGAATATTAATAGTTGCATTGCCTCTGAGGTGAGCCCGCCGGTTAATTGCCAAAATAGGTTCAACATAAATCTGAACTGTATCCGCAAAAGAAATACGGAGAGGCAGAGCGATAAAAGGTGTAATTTCGGGATATCTTGGATACCATGAAATATTTGAATTAAACCTTGCTTTCCCTTCAAAAGCCGCATTTATATCCATCAACAGGGAAAAAATATCATCTGAATAGGAAATACGTGAAACAGGAGAAAGCCTTTTCTGCACACGGTAAAAAGCCTGCCTTGCAGGATGGGAAAGCGTTTGCTCATCAATCAAATCAATAAACCTTTGTACAAATATTTGTACTTCTGCGGGGGCAAGCGGGGGAGAGAAGGAGAGAAAAGGTTTGCCGGTTTCCAGAGAAATAAAGCGGATATCATCAATAATGGGATCGCCTGTGAGAATCATATCAAAGGAAAACAACATAAGCGGAAAAAATAAAAAAGAAGCGATAAAAATTTTTGTTTTCATACTATACCTCAATATCTGAAGCTGACAGAAAGAGAAGCTTGGCCCCCTACGGCCGTTTTGCCGGGTTCATGCCTGTTATTGACAGAGGCAATCCCTGTTAGATTAGCTCCTAACACAACAAACTGATGAATTTTCCAGCCGGCGTTAAGAGATAAAATAAAACTGTGTTCCGGTATTCCTGTAGGAGTTCTTGCATTCCTCGCTTCATCTGATCTTTGCCAATTCCAAATCAGATTTTCTTCATTAAACTGCCCGTTTGCAATCCAGGAAAATCTTGCAGAAAAATTTAAAGAATCATTATTAAAAAACCTTGCTCCAAGAGTAATTGAAATAGTGTCTCTTGGAAATCCTATAAAATAATATTGTCTGTAACGATTTTGTTGAATAAAACTTGCAAACGGCGAACCAAGTATCCCAAAAAACGGATCTGTATAAACAAATTCCAGAAAAAATACGGAAGCCCAATTGTTAAAAGAATGAGCGGATTGAATACCTGCCAAATAACCTAAACTATTTGGAGGGGAGTTTGTATACCACGGCAGATCAAATGAATTCATAACAAATTGCCCGTAAACGGCAAGACTATTTATAATATTCCAGTTTAATTCTATAGATAAAATGGAACCTGTTAAATCTCCCGGCCCCCAGTTATCTCCGGGAAGAGTATCAGGGGGCGTCCAATTTCTGTCATAATATTCCCATGAAAAAAAGTTATGAAATATCATTAAAGGGTTAAGATACCTTAATTCAATTGCGGAGTCGCCGACCATTACCCCTTCCATTATACTTATACTTAACCTGTCGGATATTGTAAAATCAAAACGGTGAAGGTAAAAATACCGATGATTAGAGCGGGATAAATTATTGTCATTTGCCCAAAGGTTAAAATCACTTTGAGGTATGCCAAAAAGCTCGTGTGTTAATCTAAGAGGTAATTGATTTATAACAAGAGAATATTTAAATCTGTGTCCAAAAAATGAGAGGCGTGCAAAATCAAAATACTGGGAATTATCGTTAAACATAAGGCTTCCCGTGTGTCCAGTTCCCCAAAAAAGGCGATCTCTGCCAATCATGAAATTCCACCAGCTCCCGCCCGCAGCGCCAAAAGCTCTTAACGGCATTGTTTCGTCATAATAATCATAACCTCTTGGAATATTTAAATCAAAAGTGTTAAGTCTATATCTTGCCGGCCTCATAGAAAATCCCGGCTCGAAGTATAATTGCAGCATATCTGCAAAAAACATTCGCACGGGAAAAGCCGCAATTGGCGCAATATTGGGGTTTTGAGGATATTCGTTAACGTCAGTATTGAACCTGAATCTTGCTTTTACTGTAGAATTGAAATTAAAAAAAGCAGAAAAAATACCGTACGAAGAAGAAAGATTTGCACGAGGAGTAAGCCTTTCTTGCACACGAAAATAAGCCTGTCTTGCAGGGGGCGAAAGTTCGTTTTCGTCGATTGAATCAAGAAAATTTCTTACTTCCCACGGCGAAAGAGGAGGGGAAAAAGAAAGAAATGGTCTGCCGGAAACCAGAGATAAAAAGCGCAAATCTTCCAATACAGGATCGCTGACAGAGATCATGTCAAAAGGCTGAGCGGAAATAATAGCAGTATTAAATAAAAACATTATAATTAAAAAAAATCCTGATATTTTCATAAATATATCCTTATGTTATATTGTTTGATAAATGTTGTTAATAAGGTTCAATTAAGTTCTTTTTTTTGTTTTATAACAGCCCACATCTGTTCCATGAATGTTGCTTTAGAAAATTGCTTTACATGATTGTTGTAGTCTTCTCTATTATTCAGATTAGCTTGTTTTTCGAAATAATCCATTGCATCAATAAGCGATTCTGATGTTTGTTCGTTAAAGAAGATTCCTGTTATGCCTTCTTTGATTGAATCAAGCGCACCGCCTTCACTATACGCAATAACAGGACATCCTGCTGCATTTGCTTCTACAGGAATAATACCAAAGTCCTCTATGCCGGGAAAGAGTAGAGCTTTCGCACCGGTATAAAGGGAAAATATTTCATCATCAGAGATTCTGCCCGTAAAAGTAATAAGGCCTGTTTTAGAATATTTTTTTACATCTTTTTTCTTTGCGCCGCCTCCGGCAACAATCAATTTCCTGCCGGATTTAATGCAAGCTTCTATCGCAATATCTGCACGCTTGTAACCAGCAAGCTGACCAAAAAAAAGGTAATAATCAGATGGTTTTCTTTCGACATTAAGAAATTTTTCGATATTTACAGGCGGGTGAATAACTACAGCGTCACGATTATAATAACGTTTAATTCGTTTTGCAACATAAGAGGAATTGGCAATAAAACAGTCAACCAGATTAGAGGACATTACATCCCAAAGGCGCAAATTAGGAATTAGCTGTTTCATAAAATGCCGAACTAATGTTTTTGCACCCTTGAAATATTCATGGTACATATCCCAAAGGTAGCGCATTGGACTATGACAATAACAGATGTGATAGGCGTTTGGATTAGCTACAACACCTTTAGCTGGACCTGATTCACTTGAAATAACAATGTCGTATTTTTGAAGATCAAAATCCATTAGTGCGTTAGGCATAAGAGGCATATAAAGCTGATACAATTTTTTTGCGAATGGCAGTTTGTTTATTTGTGATGTAAAAACATTTCTGTGTTTTACAAGGCAACCTGTTTTTTTAGGATCATAAACATGAGTAAATATGTCGGCATTGGGAAACATTTCCAGCAGAGCTTCGATTACTTTTTCCCCGCCCCTTATGTTAACAAGCCAATAATGAATTATAGCGACTTTCATAACATAAATACTATAATGTTAGAAGCCGTATGTTGTCAAGGTACTTGAACCAGAGTGGACAGCTGAATAATCTCAATTGTAAATATTTTTTTTCTTCTTTGAGCGAATTAAAATGCCCTTTGTGATTTTTTTAAGAGTCGAACAAATGCTGTTTAAAAAATTGTAAAATAAAGGGCTTTTCTTTTTTAACAGATATATAAATTGAAAAAGATTTGAGTTAACAACATAAAGCATATCGTTTCCCGCCATAATTTGTGTTTTTTCTTTAAACGCTCTGCGAGGATTTTCGAGTAATTTTAACGTTTCATCGTTTATAATACCGTAATTTTTTATATATTCTAAAATGCTTTCAGATGTAAGTAAATAGGGGGACTCAATGTAAATGTTATCTGTAGCAAAGTAATGTATAATTTTTGAATTTGCCAGGTAGGGTAGTCCGTTATACGCTATTTGGCAATTCCAGATACCGTCTAATTCCGTAAATAAAGACAAATTTTCATGAATTGCCTGATTAAACGCAGGCTGATCTCTTGATATATTTTTGTTTTTTCCAATAAGCCAAAGTTCATGCCAGCGGTCAAAAACCTTGTGAATTTCCGGAGAATCGGCGCAGTAA
>WQWD01000232.1 GCA_009785545.1 Treponema sp.
GTGGAACAGGCTGTGTATTTATATAATACCCGCCGTCCGCATAAGTCCCTTGGATATGAAACACCAGAAAAAATGCATAGGGTTGCCGCATAAAAGTGTCAACCTATTTCAGGGCTTGACAATTTGAATTCAACAAGCTAATTTGTCTGCAATTTGTTATCTCTTGCCTCATGATTGAATTATAGCATGATTCATGTTAAAAGCGCAAGCACTTTGTGAGGTTTTTTTATCATTCTGTGAGCGAGCAGGTATAACTGTGCAACAACCCTCATAATTGCACAAACACACCCCTTGTCAAAACATCGTACAAGCTCTGGCGGCGGTGGGCTGATCGGGAAAACATCTCTGGGACTCCTCGCCAGAGAGACTTCGAAGAAGGCTCGGAGGCGAACTCCCCCAGAGTTTTCCCGAGCAGACACCGCCGCCAGAGCTTGTACGGTGATTGCTTAGATGTTTATCTATGCACTTGCGCAACAGTTAAATCTTTACGAAGCAAAGTTGCGATAAACTCCGAGAGGGGTTCGGCGCAATTTCTTATATAACAAAAATCCACGGCAGCCATGAAAATAAAACAACCGCAATCAGAACAATATACCCAACAAGTTTTGTTTTAACTATGTTAACAGCGGACTGTGGGGAATAATCCTGTTCGCTTAATTCCAACATCAAGTTATCGATCTGTACGATTATGTTTCTGCCGGTAATGTGGAATTTTCTGTTCATCATGGCAGAAAAAATACGCATGGATTCCCCAAGTATTCTTCCAAAAGTACCGGGTAACATCAAATCTTGCCTGACTGTCACTTTAGATAACATGACAAGAGCTCCCAGTGTAAAAGCCCGATGAATACCGGCAGTGAGAGCGCCGGATGTTATCCGAAGCTGGCCAATCGAGAACAAAACACGCCCGTGAGGAACAATCAAATTAAATACAACAATAAAAAGAATAATAAAAATGGTAAGAAAAAATTTCGTCCTTCTGCCTGAAAGCCATGCCAAAAACCAAAAAAACAAAAACTGCGCAACTCTCAATTCTGTACTCGGATTAAAAACCAAAGCTGAAACCATAAAAAGCCCCGCAATAAACAAAGCTCTGGCGGAAAATATACTATTGTAAACATCCAGCCGTTTTAACATATTTTGATTGTCCTATACCAAACAGATTTACGCGCAAAAGCTTCACAAAAAATTCCCAACATAATGCCCGTAACAAGCCCTGCTGTCAAAAACAGGGGCGTTATGTAAATAACATTTTCACGAAAAATAAAAACATAAGCTAATGCCAATTGCGAAACATTTGAAACAAAAGCACCGGCAGTTCCAATGCCTATAAATGTTATACGATCACGCCCAAATATTCGGCGTAAAAAATACATAAATAAAGCAGACAACAATGTTCCGGTTAAGGAAAATAAAAAAATATAAGAAAACAAGGTTCCCGTAATAAGGGCTTGTCCCAAAATTTTAATAAAAACCAAAATCAAAAATTTACGCATAGAAAAAATATCCAATGCAAGCATTAATGGCAGATTGGCAAGTCCAATACGCAAAAACGGCAGAGGTTTGGGAATTAAGTACTCCACAGCGGAAAGAACAAGGCAAAATGCGCCTAACAAAGCAATATTTTTGCGTATAACATTTTCATGTTCAGAATTTTTCTTACCATGCAACAGCGTCAAGATCATCGTTTCTAACACCTTGTATCATTAACAAAACATTATTGGGAAGACAAGCCGCCCACTGCCCATGACGGGCAATTATGCCCATCGCCACACAAGTTTGATTAAGACATGGAGATGACTCCACCCATGCGTGGTTTTCTCCAATCCGCACTATGGTATCTCCAAGCAGCCCGGAAACAACTATAGTTTCCTCAGCGTCAACAGGGAAGATCCATTCACTACCCTGCCCTCGCACAAGTATTTGAGAATGTTCCCTCGGGCGCATATACACAATATAAGCCGAGAAAAAAGCAAAACCTGCCGCTATTAGTATTATCAAAATGTCCAAAATTTTTATCTTAGTTTTCATTTTTCAGATTTCAATTATATCTTTTTAGCGGTAGATTTACAATTAACGCAAAAACCACTACACTACAATTATGAAAAAAATATCACTAACCGGTATAAAACCAACCGGAGAATTGCACATCGGCAATTATTTTGGAGCGATAAAGCCGGCATTGGATCTTGCCAATGAATATAATGCTCATTATTTTATCGCTGATTATCACGGTCTTAACACAATGAAAGACCCCGAAGAGCTCCGAGCCACCACCAAACACGTTGCGGCAGGATGGCTGGCAGCAGGTTTAGACCCTGAAAAAGTTATTTTTTACCGTCAAAGCTCCATTCCCGAAATATTCGAACTGACTGTAATGCTTATGGCTTTTACATCAAAAGGATTAATGAACCGTGCGCACGCCTACAAAGACGCAACCGCAAAGAATTCCGAAAAGGGCGAAGATACTGACGCAGGAATCAATATGGGTTTGTTTACATATCCTGTTTTAATGGCAGCAGATATTATTCTGTTCGATTCTGATGTTGTCCCTGTCGGCAAAGATCAGGTACAGCACATTGAAATGGCGGCTGACATCGCTCAGAGTATTAACGCTAACTACGGACAAGCAGTGTTGAAAACGCCGCAGGCAGTTATACAAGAAAAGGTTGCTGTAGTGCCCGGGATGGACGGGCGAAAAATGAGCAAAAGTTACGGAAATGTTATCCCGCTTTTTGCGCCGGAAAATGTTTTGAAAAAAACAATTATGCATATAACAACCAATTCCCAATCTGTCGAAGAGCCGAAAGACCCCAATGCAAGCCAGATTTTTCAGCTTTACAAATTATTTGCAGACGATAACGAGCAGTCTGCTCTTGCCAATCGATACCGTGAAGGAGGCATGGGATGGGGGGAAGCTAAAACAGAACTGTTCCGTGTTGTGAACCGCTGCCTATCCCCAATGCGGGAACGTTATGAGGCAATTATGGAAGATACTCCTTCACTGGAAAAAATTCTGCAAAAGGGAGCGGAAAAAGCACGCCCAATTGCGGCGGCAACCTTAAAGCGTTTCCGTGAAATTGCGGGAGTAAACTCGTGCAAAAATTAAGCTGCATTGGAAGCGGAAATATGGGAGCCGCTTTGATGAAAGCTGCTGCAAAAAACGCTGAAGTCTATTTTACAGATACAGAAAAAGAAAAAGCAGTTATTCTGTCTGAGCAATTCGCTCAGATGAATCTAAACGCCGGCGTTTTAGATTCGAATACAGAGGCTGCGCAAAAAGGCGATTTTGTTTTTCTTGCCGTCAAACCGCAAGTTTTATCTGATGTGTTATGCGAAATAGCTCCTGCATTAAGAGACAGGCATATAGCTGCTAACGCACCGGTAATGGTTTCCATGGCGGCAGGCTGGTCTATTGCTAAAATACAATCAGTTATCGGAGAAAAAGTTCCTGTAGCCCGTTTAATGCCGAATACCCCTTCATTAATCGGCAAAGGGATGATTGCTTTAGCGGTGTCGCCGGAAGTAACAGCGGACAAACTTGACACGCTAAAAATCATTCTTAACGGCGCCGGCATTGTAGATATCCTTGAAGAACATTACATGGACGCAGTTACAGGGCTTTCGGGCTCAGGGCCTGCCTTTGTGTATTTGTTTATCGACGCTTTGGCAGACGGAGGTCTGAACGCAGGGCTGCCTAAAGAGAAAGCGCTTTTTTATGCAGCACAAACAGTTTTAGGATCGGCGGCAATGGTTTTGGAAACTCAAAAACAACCTAACGAGCTAAAGGACATGGTAACGTCGCCGAACGGGACTACAATCGCCGGTCTTAACATACTTGAAAGAGACGATTTTAGCGGAACTGTAATAAAAGCTGTAGAAGCCGCATGGAAACGTTCAATCGAATTAGGGGAAGCGTAAAAAACCTAGCTAAGAATACCTTATTACAATTAATGGACTGCAAACGGAATTATTTCTGTAATTTGAACCCTGAATCGTGCTGACGCTGCCCAGCGTCCTGCATCAATATAAAAGCGAGGGAAAGAAGCGAGGCTTATAAAACCTACAGCTTTCCTTGGGCGGTTTCTTTCATTGGCTCTAAGTATCCCACGTATCGCAGCTCTTGCCGCATCTTCGAGTGCCATTTCTTTTACGGCAAGCCAGCCCGGATATTCCGGCAAAAACGCAGGGCCAAAGCCTAAACCTTGAGCGTTTCTGAAAGTTCCGGAACGCCACATTTGCATCCGGCGCTGCTGAGCATCACTTAAATGATAATCCGCCCACACAAATAACTGTGTACCTCTGACTTCAGTATGTGTAACACGGAGCTGAGGATCGCCAAATTGAATTGAGCCCAACAGTTCCAATTCCAGGATTTCATCGAGCTGCCTTGCTCTCTCTCCTACTTCATAATTGAAAGACCAGCCATAAATCATCGCAGAGAAAAAA
>WQWD01000233.1 GCA_009785545.1 Treponema sp.
AAAACCAGCCTGTTCCTGCGGTCGGCGCTTCGCCTGCAATGACTTGGACATAATCATTTATAATATAACCTCTTCTAAAATCTTCCCTGAAAAATTTTAATATATAGGTTCCGGCTTGTTCTATATGAAAAATAAAGCTCATACCTTCCGGCTCGGTGCGGCGTGAATTGTACGCAATCCCCCGCCGAGATGCCAATTCACCCAAAAATACCCAACCGTTTCCTCGAAAAGGAACTTCCAAAATTTGCCCGACAGTGACTCGTACTATCCGCGAAAAAATAATATCTTCATCACCGGGTAAAATACCCATTTGAGTTGGTGTTTCGATTCTTGTCGGCGGTGCTGTTGGAAAATCTCTCCATGGCTCTACTCTCGGCGGAGTCGGAGGCGTTGGCGGCGTTGGCGGTGTCGGCAGAGCTGGCTCCGCCGACGGTTCGTCTCTTTCCAAGACGAGCAATTCTGGCGGCTGAATTGGTTCAAGAACCTGTTCAAGAATCGGTTCAAGAACAGGTTCAACAATCGGCTCTTGTATCTGCGGAATTGCAGGCGGTATCACAGGCGGCGGTTCCGCTTGCGGCGGAGTTACTACCGGCGGCGGCATTGGAGGAGGAATCACCACAGGCGGAGGTTGAACAATTATCGGAGGAGGTTCTTGTATTGGCGGTTGAACAGGCATTACTTCGGGCGGCTGTTGTGTGATTTCTTCCGGCATTTCCTCTGGCGGCAAAGTTTCCTGAGCGGCGCATAAAACACATTCATGGAGGCATTGAGGGCAAAACCAATCGATATTCGCAACCTCAACGGCTTCTTCATCTTCAGTGACGATCTCCGCAATTTCTTCAGTAATTTCTTCGATCTGTTCAAACTGTTCAAATTCGTATTCTTCTTCGTATTCTTCGTCTGTCATTTCTTCGGTATATTCTATTTCCGATTCATCAACAATTTCTTCGATTTCTTGTTCTTCATATTCTGCAAATTCTTCTTCGTTAACAGTTTCCGTACTGGCGCAGGAAAACATAAAAAGAAAACTAATAACCAAAATTGTAAAGAAATTTTTCATGGAACTCTCTCCAATAATTCATCTATTGCAGCTTCGATATTTTCCCGCCATCTTTGCTCGCCAAACATTAGCGGGTCTTGCCAAAATTCTTCGGCGTCTTCTTCTGTCCAGATTGTCCGTCTTTCCCGCTGCAAAAGTATTTCCGGGATAAAGTCAGGTTCGTCAGGCAAAAACAGATCACCTGCAGGAATGGGGAGATTTAGAAAAATTCGTTCAGGCTCGGCAAGCCGCCTTTGTGCCGCCCTTCCCCTGCCTTGATTTACAAGCGGCATTATTACCGATAAAGTCAACAGAAAGGCAAAAATACAGGTGCAGACCAATACAAGCCGTTTTTTTTGCTCGGCAGTTAATTTGCGAAACCTCTCCATAATGACATTAATTATTTTATTCAAATTCCCCTCAATATATATTATACCGAATGAATCTGTTAAGTAAAGGGGTTGACGATTATAACAAAATATTATAATAAGAAAGTTCATGGCAGTGCAAAGGCAGCAGTTACGGCATAATCACCCATTTTCTAAAGTACAAGGATTTAGCATCATTTTTCTGATATTGTTTCTTTGTTTTTCCTGTGTGACAAATTTGCCTGTCCGTGATTCCGTTTCTGCTCTGTATATCGGCCTCGAAGAATCTGCCGAAGAGCCGCCGAAAAAGACGGCAAAAGATATTTACAAAATTCGCATATTAAATGTGTTATCTAATTTAAGTTTACCTCAGGTTATAACTGAAAATATTTTAGAAAGCCTTGCGGAAAACACGAATTTTATTGACGAACTTCTGGTGATACTTCGGCAAGATTCGGGTTTATGGAAACTTGTGGACAAACAGCACGGTCTTCCCAGTTATTTTATACCTTCTGATATTGTGCCGTTAAAAAACAGAAATTATCTTGTTAACTGGCCGGATTTATCGCTTCGAAGTATTGCCGAAACTGCTCTTAACGAAATGGCAGGTGCGGCAAGAAACGATGGGATTATCTTGCGTGTAACGTCAGGCTTTCGTACATATCAACATCAGGCTGAATCTTTTGCTCGTAATGTCAGAACGATGGGGATTGCCGCCGCTGAAATGGTTTCTGCCCGCCCCGGCCACAGCCAACATCAATTGGGGCTTGCCGTTGATTTTGGCGGTCTTACCAATGCCTTCGCTCGTTCGCCCGAAGGTATTTGGCTGGCAAACAATGCCGCTCGTTTTGGTTTTTCTCTTTCATATCCTGAAGGTTATGAAGAAATAACCGGCTATTCATGGGAAAGCTGGCATTTCCGTTATGTCGGGATGGAGCTCGCCGCTTTTATTTGTAAATACTTTAACGATATACAGCAATTTGCTCTTGAATTTATTCATCATTTTGTGAATTATTAATCAAATGAATGAACGACTAATTTCCCTGATAAAACGTTATGATGAATTGACTCAATTGATTCAGGATCCGCAGCTTGTAAAAAACCAAAACCTTTACCGTGATACAATGAAGGAACATTCCTATCTGGACGAAATTGTCCGAATGTACAACAGTGTGGAGGAATTGGAAAAACAAATCGATGATACAAAAGCTCTGATACAAGAAGAAAAAGATCAAGAAATGAAAGAACTTGCCCGTGAAGAACTCAAAGAGCTGGAAAACAAGTTTGAGCAAAAAAGCGAAAACCTAAAGTTTCTCTTGATCCCAAAAGATCCTCTTGACGAAAAAAATATTATTATGGAAATACGAGCCGGAACCGGGGGCGACGAAGCCGCTCTTTTTGCCTCTGACCTTTATCGTATGTACTCCCGTTTTGCCGAAAACAAAGGCTGGAAATTTGAGATAATGAATTTAAACGACACGGAGCTTGGCGGTATAAAAGAAATTGTTTTTTCGATCAGCGGAAACAATGTATACGAAAATCTTCGTTATGAATCGGGGGTTCACAGAGTACAAAGAATCCCGGAAACCGAAAGCTCCGGCAGAATACACACTTCCGCTGTAACTGTGGCTGTTTTACCCGAAGCAGACGAAACGGAAATCGACATCAAGCCCGATGATCTGCGCATTGACGTAATGCGTGCGGGAGGGCCGGGCGGACAGAGCGTAAACACAACAGATTCCGCAGTGCGCATAACGCACCTGCCGTCAGGAATTACGGTTATTTGTCAGGACGAAAAAAGCCAGATAAAAAACAAGGCAAAAGCGATGCGTATTCTTAGGGCACGTATTTTTGAAATGGAAGAGGCAAAAGCCGCAGCGCAAAGAGCGGAAGCCAGAAAAAGCCAGGTTGGTTCCGGCGACCGTTCTCAGAGAATCAGAACATACAACTTTCCGCAAAACCGGCTGACCGATCATCGTATCAACCTTACTCTTTACAAACTTGACCTCATCATGCAGGGTGATTCGATCGAGCTTTTTGATGCGCTAAAACTTTCCGCAAAAGAAGAGCTTTTGCAAAACAGCGCAACAAAGTAAAAGGAATATTTTTTGCTGATTCGTGAAGCGATTGTTCAGGGGAGCGCCGATTTAAAGTTTGCCGGCATTGAATCTCCGCGTTTGGACTCATCTCTCTTGCTCGCTCATGTTTTAAAAACCACCCGCACAGCTCTTGTTGCTGCAGATACAGATACACTTTCCGAAAAAGCGTGCGCCGAGTTTTGTGAGCTTATCGAACGCAGGTGCAGCGGTGAATGTGTAGCGTACATCACAGGTAAAAAGGAATTTCGCGGACTTGAATTCGAAGTAAACCCATTTGTGTTAGTTCCCCGCCCGGATACGGAAATACTGGTAGAAGCAGCTTTGGAAATCGGAGCCGAAGATCAGGGGCGTGTTCTTGAATTATGTACGGGGTCGGGTGCGATTGCGGTTGCGTTGAAATACGAATTGCCGAAATTGGAAATTCACGCAACAGACATTTGTCCCAATGCGCTTGCTGTTGCAACGCAAAACGCCGCACGATTACTGCCGCACGGTAAAATTCAATTTTACCAAGGTGATTTGTATAATGCGATCCCAACCCAAAGCTTCGATTCGTCACAATTATATTCCCTGATAATCAGCAATCCTCCGTATATTCAATCGCATAAAATAGAAAAATTGCCCGCAGAAGTGCAAAAAGAGCCCCGTATCGCCCTTGATGGCGGCTTTTCGGGCTTGGATATAATTGAACGAATTATCGAACAGGCTCCCGATCATTTGGTTAATGGAGGAACGCTTCTGTTAGAGGCAGATTCGGAGCAGATGGATAACATCAAAAGCTTGCTTGAACAAAAAGGTTTTTTTAGTATAAAATCATTTAACGATCTTTCTGGTTTAGAGAGAGTTATTGGAGGAAAATTTGAAAAATAAAAAAGTTATTTCTATTTTTGTTATTGTTATGATTGCCGCT
>WQWD01000234.1 GCA_009785545.1 Treponema sp.
ATTGGAATGGACAGAAATCTGTACCGTTGGCATTTCAGATAAAGGACTATAAATGAAACTGACATTAAAATTTTTGTTAGTAGCTGCGATTGTTTTTTCCTCATGCACTTCGATAAGGGATATTGTGATAGACAGCTATGCTCACCAAACGCAAGCCGAGATTAGGCTTGCCGAAGTTGCGGCGGCAGTTGTTCCGCTCGAAGCGGTTGGCGGAACTGAAGCCCGCAGAAGACAGGGCGAACTTTCATCTGCACGGCAGTTGATTGCCGCAGCGGAAAGAGAAGCGTCAGCCGATCCCAACTTTTCGGGACAGCTCATTGCATGGTCGGGCAGGCTTGCCATTTTGGAAGGGCGATACAGCGAGGCTGTACGCCTGCATCGTCAATCTAATGTAGTTTCGCCGGGAAACATTCCGGCAATCATTTTGGGAATCCACCTTGAAGGCGACCCGCAAAGAAGACTGGAAATAATTGACATAGAATTGTCACGCAGTGGGGCAGCCGGAGCCGGAGCCGGCGAACTTAACATTGAAAGAGGGCGTACTCTTATTGATCTGAATCGTTTTTTGGAAGCTGTCGGCGCTTTTGACGTTGCTTTCGCATCGGGGTTAGACAGCGTTTATATCGATAGCTATATGTCGATCAGAAACAGTGCATGGGAACTAAGGAACACCGTCGGCATTGACGCAAGGACTTTAGACTTGCTGGCTCGTGGTGCGATTACATGGGGCGACAGTATCGCTCTTGTTGCTTCGGAGACACAATTGCTGCGTTTTATCACCGCAGGCAGACCCGTCCCAAATGCCGAATTGTTTAACCGCCTTGTTGATCGTGGCTTTATTCCGTTTACGCAGGATATAACTTCCAATAATTGGCCGGAAACAAGACCTGTACCGGGCGAAATTATGACACGCTCAGGAGCAGCTTGGTTTATCTGGCACTTGTATGCCGAAACTCGAGGCGACAGAGGTTTGCTTACCCGCTACTCGGCACGTTTCGCCACAGGTCCCAATCCCCGAAGCCCAATAGCAGACGTTCCCGCTCTTTCGCCGTTTTTTGATTCAATACTCGGCTGTGTAGAGTTGGACTTCCTGTCTCTCCCCGACGGACGCAACTTCCGCCCTGACGACACAATACGAGGAACGGAATTGCTTGCGGTATTCAGGCGAATTGACAGATAAAGTTTTACACATAGAATATTTTAAATTGAACAGGCGTGGTTGTCGATAATCGTATAATGAAGTCGTTTGTTTTAATGCGCAAATTTGGTTTTTTACAAATTGCAATTACTGGGGTTGCGTTTTGCGGGCTTTTGGCTTTTGCAGGCTGTCGAACTGTAGCTTCGGTTCAACAGCCGCTTATCGAACAGGAAAAATCTGCAGTCAAAGAGGAGGTTGCCGCAGCGCAGCTTCCGCAAAGAATCGGAGCTTCGATGATGGTTCAAAGCGTTGAGGCTCATCGTGCTGTGGTGGTTGTTACTGTTTATTTTGATAACCCAAACTTGTTTGAGATTCCCGCCCCCCGAATCGTTTACAATTATTCGTTAAACAGAAATTCGTTTATCAGGGGAATCGTAAATGACGCAAGTCCGCTGGCTGGCTCTGCGGTTACTCCAGTTTCTTTTCGGCTCATCGTAAATTACACGGATCTTTTTCGCAGTTTCCCGCGACTTCGTAATTTAAATCAGGTAGACGGTTTAGTAACTCTCTCTTATGAACTTGGCGATGAATTGGTTAATCTGGAAATTGCCGGGGTTTTACCGCTGCGCCGGTTTTGATCGTGATGTGCATAGCGTAGTTGAATAATGTGCAAAATTAGGGTATAATTTGTATATGATAAAGCCCATTATTAAACCATCCAGTGAATTACGAAGAAACTATAATTCCGTTGCAGAACTTTGCCGTACTCAAAGAGTCCCGGTTTTTTTAACAAAAAACGGTGAAGGTGATACTGTACTTATGGACATTAATACATACAGTCAACGTGAAGAAGATTTGGCTTTGGCTCAGCGTTTGGCATCAACTGAATTGGCTCGTTTATCCGGAATAAAAGATTATACTATTGGTGAGTTTAAAAAAAATATGCTTAACGCAATCGAACAAGGCAAAAATCCGAAAAAATGAAAAAATACAAACTTTTAATTTCTCCGGCTGCAAATGATCGTATGTATGATCATTTTTTGTTTCTTGCCCAAGTTAGTGAAAAAGCTGCCCTTACGCTATTGGATAAGTTGGAAAAAGATATTAAATCTCTTGAATTTATGCCGCAAAGTAATCCATATTTTGAGCGTCCTTATTTGGAAGAAAGAAAATATCGATACAAGCTTTCGTATCGTCGTTATCGAATTGTATACCAAATTGTCAATGGAAGTGTTTTTGTTGAAGATATTCAGGATTGCCGCCAAAATGATGACAAGAGCTTGTTGGCAGATGGATAACCAATTGCGAATTGGTTAATCTGGAAATTGCCGGGGTTTTACCGCTGCGCCGGTTTTGAGCCGCAGCAAAATGTTATCGAACACCCACAAGCCACACGGATAAAACTCTCTATGCAATCTTCTGCCAGAATACTAGCAAAAACTAATTATGCAGTGTCTGTTAGGACACTGCGTAATTGTGAGTTTTATCTTTGCACCCAAAGGAATCTTCTGTTACTTGATTCCCCAAAATTAAACCCAAGATTACTTTCCGGGGTTGTAATGAGGTTAACACGAGACCATCTACTACTAAGACTTGCACCGTTTATTTGACTTGTTGAATTTGTAAATTCGCCGTGTACTTCTAACGCCAAAGCTTGCAATGGCGCTCCGGCTTTAGGATCTCTTGTATAATACAAAAGAGTAGAACCGCTACCCATATGAGTTATATTCATCATTTGCCTAAGATGAAGATTGTACTGAATTTCATTTACGTTAATGATTATATCGTCTGCCCGCGGAAGAAAAAAGCGCCCCTCTCTACGGATTAATATGTTTGTAATTGCTTCACTTGGATCGGATGTAGTAGTATATCCAATAAACACACTTCCAAAAATCGGATCTAAAATAACATTAATGTTTCTAGGAGCAGCTATTGAACGTAAATATGCTACTACATCTTCCATATTGCCAGTCGCTGTGAAAATATTCTCTATAAAGCCTCTTCTTTGCATAATGTCGATGTTTGCACCTAATTCTATCAGTTGCCTATCGAATTCTTCTTCGATGGCATTACGGCGCTCACGACCACCGGGCCAGGCCGGATCAATCAATTCCCATATAGGGAGCATTTCCATCCTGTTTCCGATTCTGCCTGTTCTGATTAATGTTAAATTATCGGTTTCTTCTATACTTGCAGACCATTGCGTGTAATATCTTCTGGCATTTTCAAATGTAGTCATATCAACATCAACTCTACCGCCAAAACTTCTGATAACCTCGTTAGTTTGACTTTGCTGGAAGAAATTTGCCGCTTCATGATCAACGTTTACATTGCCGGATACTACACCAAAACGTGCTCTTAGCCCGGCTTGAATTCTCGTAGAGCTTTCTCGACTACTATTATCAATAGTATAACTCATATCTAAACGACCACCAAGAAACACTTGAAGCATTATATGTGTTCCAAAAATTTCCATTAGTTCTTCGGGGCATATAGAATTATTCATCAACCAGTTGTCTCTAAAACCTTCCAAAAGGTATTTGTTACGAAGATCGGACAAGTTATACGGACCTACAAAATCTCTTCTCCTGACTAAAACAGTACTGCTCTGGGCAAAACTTTTTGTTTCTTCGACTTCTGAACTGGTAGTTAATCCGAAATTTGCCTGTAAACTGGCGCCAAAAAGTGCTCTTGCCTGAAATCCGGCGTTCATAGAAAAATTATTCATAAAAGCAGATAATGTTTCGCCAACTATGAAAATAGTTTCTGTAGTTCTTTGACGTTGGTTATCTACAAAAATCAATCCATCTTCCGCCATCCTATTTGTGTCAAGAACAGGAAACCTTACAGACTCCGACTGGAAAAATGGGCTATTAATGACGTGGTAACCAAAACCAATGAATCCTTCATAGGTTTCCACAGCTTCAATATTGTTTTCATCTTCATTGTTAAATATATCATCAACAATATCGCAAGAGGAAAAAATCCCGCCAATTAAAAATACGATTACCGCCAAAACGATAATCCCGTAGTTGTTGACTATGCTCTTCATAGTTTAACTCCTTTTTGCTTAGATTTGTTTACTATGAATAATATATTGTAAAATATTGCATTTGTCAATGTTTTTTGAAAAAATCAGTTTTTTTTTTTTTTTTTTTTTTTTTTTAGGATATTTTTGTTTAAATTAAAATTTGAAATAAAATTACCTAAAACACAAAAAATAAATGAAAGTTATAACAGAAAAATCTAAACCACAAAAAAAAAC
>WQWD01000235.1 GCA_009785545.1 Treponema sp.
TGTTCTGTCCTATTCGGTTTGCAATATCGCAAGGTGCGTTAATTCCTTGTTGAGCAAGGAATTAACTTAACCTGTATTGTGTCATTTGTATAGGACAGAACACTAGTGCTGCGAAAGCAGCAAGGAGTCGTTTCGGCTCCCGTGTTTACTCCGTATTCGTTAGTTTAGTTCTTGTGAAAATTTTTCCTACAACTCTTTAATTTTTCTGGAGGTGGCGGGAGTCGAACCCGCGTCCCAATACGCGAAATATAAACATCTACAGATTTAGCAGTTTATTAAGTTTTCGAGACAGGTTTGGCTAAACTGCGCGCGACCTGTCCTTATTCCGGGTAATCTTATCATAATGCCTCCGAAAGCGACATCATGACCAGCTCTGATTGCGACGCGGAATTTGCTCCTCAGAGCGGCGGAACAGTTCCACGCAACTATGCAGCTAAGGCGTAGTTGTAACTGACTTTGTTGGCAGTTAAATTTTTGCTCAGGTTAGGAGACGAGCGCTCCATCTGCAGTCTATACCCCGAAGACGTACCAGTCGAAACCGGTGCACCCCCCACTAAATAGTAGCACTCTTTCGATTCCAGCGCAAGCGGGTTTTATCGTGCAGATCGAGGCTGTCCCAAAACTTCAGTTTTTGGGACAGCTTCCTTAGATTTAAATGAAAAAGCGGCATTTATGACGCTTTTTCGGAAGCCTGTCTCAAAACTGACCGAGTTTTGGGACAGGCTCGATCAACACAAAATTAACCCGAACAAGCCTTGTATTTTTTCGAACGAAGCCCTGCAAAAATGCGATTTTTATAAGGAAGTTGTTCCGAAACTTGGTTAATTTTTAAAAAAGCCTCGTCAAATTTTAATTTTTGTGATATAATATTATTATGGTGCGGGCGAAACTTGAGCATAATCAGTGTTTGCAGATATTTTCTGAAGATGAGGAAATTCTGATCAATAAAATCGAAAAGTGGCTAAAAGAAAAAAATTCAGGCGATTATACTCTCGTACATGAAAGATTGAACCTTTTGAAAAATTTGGGCAATGCGGTTTTTTCTTATCCTTCGATAAAAGATGTCCAGTTTGTTAAAGATATTCTTGTTAATAAATATCATCTTCCTGAATCGATACTTGCTTTTTCTACGGCTTCCAATTTGTTAAAGACTCCTACCAAAGTTATTGCTCTAAGAAGTTTTCTAGTCGCAAAATTTCATGTATTTTCATTATTGACAAAACTTACCGAAGGCAATAACGAGTTTCAAAAACAAGTCAAAGATCTGTCTTATTCTGTTGTATTTACGCTGATGGCTGAAGATGTTTATTTTTACTGTCTGGAGGATCCGCTTTTTTCTGATAATACCAAATCCAAACTTGCCGATAACTTAATCGCTCTTTGGGACAGCGGGACTGATCAGCGCAGTATTCATCACTTGATGGCGCTTTCTTCTCTCTGGGCAGCAAGAGATTCCGCTCCTCCCAGTTTTGGAACTATGGACGGCAACACGGAACTTTTTAGAATATCGATTGATATGGGAACCGGCACTGAATGGGAGGATTTTCTTAAAGAGGAATCAACCAATGATGAAACAAAATGGGCGTTGGAAGAATTCCTTTTTGGCTTGTCCTTTGAAGAAATTTGGCAAGTTAGAAAAAGACTAAAACGTTACGGAGTTTCTTCTGTAAGCCATGATGAGCTGCGAAAGTATCTTTCTTCCAAACCTGTTTATTCGCTTGCCAACATTCAAGACCCAAGCGGTATCTACGATTTTTTCATGGAAAGGCGTGATGTTTGTAACCTGCGCAAAAGAGTCAGCGCTCCCGGCCCAAAGCACACATTAGAAGAAATCTATTTAAAGTACAGAATAATCCTCGAAGCAGGTTGACTTCCTTATAAAAGCCCACTATTGATTTTCGTACCGCTGAACTTCATCAATTATATATTCAAGCTGAATTCCGGCGGTTTTAAACATTGATTCGGAATCTTCGCTGTCGTGATAACGACGCTGGCAAACGACACGTTTTATTCCGCAATTTATGATCAGCATGGCGCAAGTTCGGCACGGAGTCATGCGGCAATAAAGTGTAGCGCCGTCTATCGATATTCCTCTTTTTGCTGCTTGGCAGATGGCATTTTGTTCGGCATGAACAGTTCTTACACAATGAACGGTTTCTTTCCCATTTTCATGAAGCATTTTTTTAAACTGATGTCCCACATCGTCACAGTGCGGAAGCCCTGCCGGAGCGCCGACATAACCTGTTACCAAAAGCTGTTTGTCCTTGGCGATAACACATCCCGACCTGCCTCTGTCGCAAGTCGCCCGCTTTGCGATTGCCTCACAAACTTCCATAAAGTACTCATCCCAGCTCGGTCTTTTGTATTCGCCCATTTCGATCCTCCGTTAGTTAGTATATTGTAATTGATGATGATAGGAAAGCGCTGACTGCTGGAAATTCAGTGGCTGCCACTTTTTTTTAAAGTACCTGTACAAGTTATGTATGTACAGCATTATACTTTTATAACATAATGGTGTATGGCTTTAGTTTGGATCAGGGAGTATAAAATGAACAAGGATAAAAAGAAGGTATTCTGGTTTCTAATGATTTTTGCAATTTTGGCACTTGCCGGATGTAATGATGATATACGGGAATATAACAGAGCAAGAGATTTCAGTGTAACGAGACATGGCGATGGCGTAATAATTACTGACTATTTGGGGACAAGGTTGAATGTTCGTATTCCTCCAGAAATACGGGGACAACCCGTTGTCGGAATTGGATCGAGGGCATTTATATCTCGGATAGAGAGAGTAAGGATAACCAGCGTAATAATTCCTGACAGTGTTACTTATATTGGTGACAGGGCATTTTTTGACAATCAATTAACAAGTATAACCATCCCAGGCAGTGTTACTTCCATTGAAGGCAGCGCATTTGAGAATAATCAACTTGTCTATCTGGTCATTTCTGACGGTGTTATCAACATTGGGGATGGCGCATTTCGGAATAACCAACTAACCGATGTTACCATTCCCGACAGTGTTATTTATATTGGAAGCCGGGCATTTGAGCATAATAATCTTGCCGACATAACTATTGGCGATGGTGTTGTTTCCATTGAGGCACGAGTATTTGGGAACAATAATCTTACCGGCATAACTATTGGGAATAACGTTACATCAATTGGGGATGAAGCATTTGCCCACAACCGGCTCACCAGTGTTACCATTCCTGACAGTGTTACTCATATTGGAACTTCTGCATTTTCCCGTAACAGACTCGCTAGTGTTAGTATTGGCAACAGTGTTACTTACATTGGAGCTTCTGCATTTTTTCGCAACGTGCTCGCCAGTGTAATCATTCCCGATAATGTTATTTACATCCGGGATGGAGCGTTTTCCGGCAATCAGCTTTCCAGTATTACCATTTCCGAGAGTGTTACCCATATTGGAGCTTCTGCATTTGCTAACAATCAACTTAACAGCGTAACTATTCCTGATGGGGTTGCGAGTATCGGTAACAGAGCGTTTGATGGAAACCGTTTTACATCCCCTGTAATACTCCCAGCCAGCGTTAGAGATATAGGTGAAAGGGTATTTGGCTGGATTGACGTATTGAGTGCTAATCAACAATATGGAGATTTTTTTTGGCGTATATTTGAGAACTGGTATTCCTTGGGAGATGGGGTAGAAATTATATATTACGCCGGGGCAGGCACAGACATACAGATTCCACATGAAATACAAGGGCAGCCTGTTATCAGTATTGCTTTTAGCGCATTTTCGAATAGACAGCTAACTAGTGTAATCATCCCTGATAGTGTTATTCGTATTGAAGATTCTGCATTTGCTGGCAATCAGCTTTCCAGCATAACTATCCCTGATAGTGTTATTCATATTGAAGATTCTGCATTTGCTAACAATCAGCTTTCCAGCATAACCATCCCTGATAGTGTTACTAATATAGGGCGGGGGGCGTTCAGTGGGAATCAGCTTTCCAGCATAACCATTGGTAATAATGTCAGGTTTCATTCGCATGACGAATTTTGGTGGGGGACAGTTTACAATTCCGTAGAATTTGGTTTTTTTGGTGATTTTTACATAAACAACGGGCGAAGAGCAGGCACTTACACTCTCAGCAATGGCAGTTGGAGTGTGCAGTTTAGGTAAATAGGGGATAACAAACTGGACTATAAATTACCGCCAATGCGCAGCAATTCGAAATTTGATAGTTTTTATGTGAAATTTACGTGATATATCAATATTATAGAGGGGACACAGTCACACTCATACAAGTGCAGTGATACTAAACATGACAAATTTGTGTTCAGTCAGGGCAGGGGCAGGCTCTCAGAAAAACATTTTCGCCGCTCCCCGTGCAAGAAACTCAGCAATTAAAAA
>WQWD01000236.1 GCA_009785545.1 Treponema sp.
AAAATGATGAACAACAAGCAAAATACATAGCTTTGTTTGTGTTTGATTTGTTTCAATGATAAAGATAAATATTTCATATACTTACAATATAACTGTAAATGTTAAAAAATCCAATAGAGTTGTTCGGAAAACATCGTACAAGCACCTGCGCCGGCGGCTGACCGGAAAAACTTTGCCGAAGAGTCTGCTCCGGAGCCCCTTTCAGGGTCTCCTTTGCAGGGAGCGGCAAAGATGTTTTTTCGGTCAGCCGCCGGCGCAGGTGCTTGTACAAATATTGCCAATATGGTTATAATAATACGAATAAAAGGAGAGTTTTGATGAAAAACACGCACAAATTGTTATGGCAAATTGCCATAATCGGAATTGCCGTTACAACGATTGTCTTTACGGCTTGCGACGACGGCAATGACCCCACGCCCTGTACGCACATTTGGGGTGAATGGTCGATAATAACCCCTGCAACTTGTACTGAGGCAGGAACGGGAACAAGAAGCTGCACGCTTTGCAGGGCAGTCTACCCAAACACCGCAATAGACGCACTCGGGCACGATTTCCAATGGACAACAACAACAGATCCCGCAGCAACAGGGACAGGCGAACAAACAGAAATATGCCAACGTGATTGCTGTATCGACGAAGTAAGAGGAACACGAGCCGTCTTTACAATCACCGTAGAATACAACTCTGCAAGAGGCACGGTATCGGCAAACATACCTTACATACACGCAGGAGAAACAGTAACAATAACCGCAGCTCCAAACAACGATGGTTTTCTGTTCAGGAGATGGGAAGCAGTTACAGGAACCGTAACGATTCCCAACACGGAAGTTAACTCCGTCAATTTTGAAATGCCCGCAGAGCCTGTAACAATCATGGCTATATTTGTACCGCAACATTTCCAAGCCGTGTCTACTGGTGGCTTTTGGTTCACTGTAGCAATCGCAAATGACGGCACACTCTGGGCTTGGGGAAATAATAGCAGAAGTCAGCTTGGTCTCGGCGATACAACGCAAAGAACCTCTCCCGTTCAGGTAGGAACAGAAACCACTTGGGCAACCGTGTCCGCCGGTGGTGAGCACACTTTAGCAATCAAAACAGACGGCACTTTATGGGCTTGGGGAGATAATTCGCACGCTCAGCTTGGTCTCGGCGATACAACGCGAAGAACCTCTCCCGTTCAGGTAGGAACAGAAACCACTTGGGCAACCGTGTCCACTAGTTTTGGGCACACTTTAGCAACCAGAACAGACGGCACACTCTGGGCTTGGGGAGATAATGACGTTGGCGAGCTTGGCCTCGGCGATACAACGCGCAGAAACACTCCTGTTCAGGTAGGCAATCTTACCACTTGGGCAACTGTGTCTGCCGGTGGCTGGCACTCTTTAGCAACCAGAACAGACGGCACATTATGGGCTTGGGGAAATAATAACGACGGTGCGCTTGGCCTCGGCGATACAACGCACAGAAACACTCCCGTTCGGGTAGGCAATCTTACCACTTGGGCAACTGTGTCCGCTGGCAATGGTTACTCATTAGCAACCAGAACAGACGGTACACTCTGGGCTTGGGGATGGAATGGCAGTGGACAGCTTGGTCTCGGCGATACAATGCAAAGAAACGCCCCTGTTCAGGTAGGCAATCTTACCACTTGGGCAACCGTGTCCGCTGGCAATGCTTACTCTTTAGCAATCGAAACAGACGGCACTTTATGGGCTTGGGGAGCTAATCACTCTGGTCAGCTTGGTCTCGGTGATACAGTGCAAAGAACCTCCCCTGTTCAGGTAGGTGATCTTACTGGTTGGTCAACCGTGTCCACTGACCTAAACCACACTTTAGCAATCAGGGCAGACGGTACACTCTGGGCTTGGGGAAATAATGACAGCGGTACTCTTGGCCTCGGCGATACAACGGATAGAAATACACCTGTTCGGGTAATACCGTAAACCACCCGGTACAAACAAAAAGCCAACCCGCTTTGCATGGGGCAATCCCCCTTGCAAAGCGTATTTCAATATAACCCCTGTCAGCCACGCCTCTAGCCCTGCCGATGATTGCAGAATACTTCGATTGCATTGGCAACAGTACGCTGATTGAGTGCATAAAATAAATGTTAAACGAAATGGCAAAAATTTTCTAAAAGCACTAAATTGTATAAAAAACCATACAATTTAGTGTTTTTTTATTATAGACATTAAGTAAATATGGGTTTATAATTAAAAATATGGGATTAGATGAATTATCAAATTATATCGTAATTGACAATGAAATTCGTTTCGGGAAGCCTTGTATAAAAGGCACAAGAATAACAGTTGGGGATATTCTTCAATGGTTATCAGAAGGAATATCCATATCAGAAATATTGGATGATTATCCATTATTAAAAGAAATACATATAAAAGCGGCTTTATCATTTGCGGCAAGGCGTGAAGAGATTGTAAAGGTAATAGCAGCTGCATAAATGAAAATACTACTCGATGCTAATATTTCGTATAAATTGTGTAAAAAATTAACCCCCATTTTCGGTGAATGTGATCATGTGGATTTAATAGGACTCAATGTACCTGCACAAGATATAGATATATGGAAATATGCAAAAGATAATGGGTATATAATAATAACGAAAGATGATGATTTTATGAATTTAAATGTAATCAACTATTACCGCAGCCCTCGCAGCTGTTTATACGCCTGTTCCGCAAGCCCAAAGCCGGCGCTGCGTGTAAAAATCCTTGCGTACTCGTCCCAGAGCATATCTTCGTATATTTCTCCGGCAAAACCAGTGTCAATAAGCCCTGAGCGTTGTACGGTATTTCTCATACTGCTTAAAAGATTTTTAACTATAAAAGTTTCCAGCTCAAGAGTAAGTTGAAAAAGTTCTGAATCCCTGTCAATCTCGGCGGAAACTCCGGGTCTGCGAATGGCAGAGTGGGTTTCCTCGTTACTCGATAACATCACCCTTTCCAGCACATTCGTAAAAGTACCCTGCCCCCGAACTGCGGAAGCGGCGGATGTCAAATCATTCTGCATCATGTCAAGTTGAATCCGGGCTCCCTGCAATGTTCCAAAGCTGCTTATATCCATCTTTGCCTCTTAATTATCGTTTGAGCGTAGTAGCAGTACCAAGCATACTATCAGTAGTTTGAATGGTGCGGGAGTTAAACTCATAAGCACGCTGCGCGATAATAAGATTGACCATTTCCTGCACAATCGCAACGTTAGACATTTCAAGAAATCTGTGACGCAAAGTTCCCATGCCTTCAAAACCGGGAATACCGGGAATTGCGTCACCTGAAGCCTGACTTGTTTTAAAAAGATTTTCGCCTACTGCGGTCAAACCAACGGGATTGGGAAAACGATACAGCTCAAGTCTGCCTACATCAACTTCGACTAATTCTCCGTCGCTGGGTATTTGCACGCTCACTCTTCCATCCTGCGTTATGTTGATCGTATTGGGCAAAAACAATTCCGGCATGATAATGTCGGGAATAACCCAGTGACCGTTGCTCGTAACAAGGCGGCCGTCTGAATCAACTTTAAAGTTACCGTTACGTGTATATGCCATAGAGCCGTCGTGCATTTGTATTCTGAAAAAACCCTCTCCAGCAATGGCGATGTCAGTGGGCACATCAGTCTGCTGAAGAGCGCCTTGCGAAAAAACTCTTTGAGTATCGGCAAGCCTTACGCCGTGTCCCATTTGGATTCCAACAGGAACAACTGTGTCTTCTGTAGCGGGTGTTCCTGCCGTTCTGATTGTTTGATATATAAGATCCTCAAATCCGGCACGCTGCTTTTTAAAACCATGTGTATTAACGTTTGCCAGGTTATTCGAAATTACATCGATATTTGCCTGCTGCCCAATCATCCCGGAAGCGCCTGTCCATAAACTTCTAACCATTTTTTTCCTCTTATTGCATTAACTTAAATTGTATTAGCCAAATCGGGCAACTTGATTTATTAAAGTACCCAATGTTTGTTCTTCTGCTTGAATCACTCTTTGGTTTGCTTCATAAGCACGATTTACTTCGATCATCTGAACCATCTCAAATACTGGATCGACATTTGACGCTTCCAAAAAACCTTGCAATACTCTTGGGCGATCAGCACCTGTCAAAAGTATCGGCGGCCCGGAAGTAAAACTGTCACGATGAAGGCTGGTTCCTTGTTTTTCCAGAAAGCGATCAAGCTCAAAATCTACAATTCTTAAAGTATCTAAAAGAACTGTATCTTCCCATTGATTGGCTTCCCGCCTCACCATTCGATATGGATCATACGGATCATCATGATAGGCGGCGTTAACCCACACCCTGCCTTCGACATCAATTCTAAAATTATTTTCCTGAACATGGATAAAACCGTTTTCGCCAAGAACAGG
>WQWD01000237.1 GCA_009785545.1 Treponema sp.
GATATACCTAGTGTTTTTATACCTCATCTTAAATTTTATCGCATGGTTTTGTAAAAAACGCAATACTTTTTGAGAAAGATGTCAAAATTGTAATGTTCAGAATAGTGAGAAAAAGTACACAGTTTTATGCTTTTATGGCTGCCAACAACCGATTTTGCGCCAAATACTTCATCGTCTTTAATCTTTACTTCTTTAATTGGCAATTCTAATTTGAATGAAAACTCTCTGCCCCTGCCCTGACTGAACACAAATTTGTCATGTTTAGTATCATATTGACTGCTAAAAACAAACAAGTTAGAATACTTTTATGAAAAGATTATTATTAATTATTTTGCCGCTCTTTGTGCTTTCGTGTGACTTTTACGATTATAATTTTCATACAGTTGTAAATGAGACACAAAGAACTATATTTTACACTTTTAACGGCAGTGCCAACATGATTATCCCCTACGGTTCCAACGAATATCGAACCACTGCAGGAACCCGTTTTACGGGGATCGGAAATATTGATGCTGGCAGCCCTCACGGTTTTGACATAAGCGTAAGGTTAGTAAGAAGCGGTACAACTTATACGTTTATTTCTGTCGAACCTTACAAGCTTGATGTTATTAATACTTTGCCAATAGCGGTAACAATAAGCGCAGGGGGCTTTATCAAACATAACGGAGACGAAACCTCCATGCTCATCCCTGCTTCTCCCGACAGAGTAACAGCAGAGATATTTACCAGCAATCCCACATTTACAACAACAGCAAACTTTCCTGTTAATTTTGAATGGAATTTCGTAAGAGGCACAGAAGGCGCAGACGACACTGTATATTTGATTATTAGGTAATTATTTACTCAATGAACAACGACAAATTAATCTGGACAGAAGAAGCTCGCAAACAGGTATTTAATTGCAGGGTTTTCTCCATTTGCGAATCCTATTGCAAACCCCCTGTTTGTGCGGGGAACGAACGTGAAACTCAAACATTTTCTGTGATTGACGCCAATGACTGGGCGATAGTTATTCCCGTTGTCGAGAATGCCGGGAAAAAGCAATTTGTCATGGTTTGGCAGTGGCGGCACGGCAGTCGGGAATTAAGCCTTGAGTTTCCCGGTGGGGTTTTCGAGCTCGGTGAAAATCCAGAGGAAGCCGCAGCAAGGGAGCTGTACGAAGAAACCGGCTTTATACCGGGAAGAATAAAACAAATCGGGGAGTTCAGCCCAAACCCTGCGATAATGTCAAACAAAGTTCACTTTTTCCTTGCGGAAAATCTTACAGACAGCGGCAAGCAAAACCTCGATAAAGACGAATATGTCGAGGTTGTTTTAGTTGATATTGATGAAGCCATTCAAGGCATGGGCAAACCCCCATACATTCACGCACTTATGGGAACAGCATTGTCACTTTATTTAAGAGGAGAGGCGGTTAGTCTCTAATATCCTCGATTACTGCGTCACCAAATGATTGCACGATACTTTCGACATCGGCACGGCTGATATCGGAAACTTTAAGAGTCCCTCGGCGATGATCATCGTCGTCACCTTCGGCGGTCACAAAAGCTGCGATGTTGCCGCCCTTCTCGAAAATTTTTCCAGCAAAAGCGGCTATCTGCCCTCGTTTTTCTTTAAAGTTGATCGATACCCTGACCCCTTGATGTCTTGCACCAAATGCGTTGATAAAAAAGTGGAAAATATCAGTATCGGTTACTATTCCAATCAACTCAGTACCTTTCATAACTGGCAGACAGCCAATCCTTCGATCCGCCATGATACGAGCAGCTTCTTCGATTACTTCGTTTTCCTGTACGGTAACAACATCTTTTGTCATCACCTTTTCCACGTTGAGTTTTGCCAGAAGGTAGCTGATCTCGTACATATCAAGCGTTGTTGCTGACGACGGAGCTGCTTTTAACAGATCAACCTTTGTAACTAACCCGACAAGTTTTTTGTCCTTGTTCAATACAGGCAGATGACCTATTTTTTCCTTGTCCATCAACGAACGTGCGCTGGTGAGTGAAAGCTCGGGAGATACAAAAAAAGGATTCTTCGTCATTATTTTCGATACAATCATATTACCCTCCTAAATAAGCGGCTTTGACCGCTTCATCTTTTAATAAATCCGATGCCTTGCCATGTTTGACTATTTCGCCTGTTTCAAGAATATAACCTCGTGACGCAAGGCTCAGAGCTTTGTAAGCATTCTGCTCAACGAGCAAAACTGTTGTTCCAGATTCGTTTATATCTTTAATGACCGAGAATATCTCGTCAACCAAAATAGGAGCAAGCCCCATTGACGGCTCGTCAAGCAAGAGGAGACGGGGACGTGCCATTAACGCCCGCCCCATAGCGAGCATTTGTTGTTCGCCGCCAGAAAGCGTCCCGGAAATTTGGCGGGCACGTTCCTTGAGTCTTGGAAAAATGGTAAAAACTTTTTCCATATCTTGGCGTATAGGATCACGGCGAGTATACGCTCCCATCTCAAGATTATCACGTACGCTCAAATTCGCAAAAACACGCCTGCCTTCCGGGACTTGCACCAAACCTGACATCACAATTTTGTCGGGACGCATGGCAGTTATGTCCGTTCCGTCAAAGATAACAGAACCTTGAGCTTTCCTGATGATGTTGGAAATTGCGTGTAATGTAGTTGACTTGCCTGCTCCGTTAGCACCGATAAGGGTGATTATCTCCCCTTTTGCCACGTTAAACGAAATTCCCTTTAAGGCACGGATTGCGCCGTAATTAACGTTGAGGTTTTCTACCTTCAAAAAAAATTCATAACTCATTGTTAACTGTTCGCTGTTAACTGCCATCAATGGCCTCCGTTCCAAGATAAGCTTTTATTACCGCAGGGTTTTGTTTGATTTCATCAGGCGTACCTGTTGCGATAGTCTGTCCATATTCCAAAACGATCAAGCGCTCGCAGGTTCCCATTACAAGACGCATATCATGCTCTATAAGAAGAATGGTAAGGTTAAAACTCTTTCTTATAAAGCTGATGAGCTTCATTAGTTCTTCGGTTTCCTGCGGATTCATTCCGGCAGCAGGTTCGTCAAGAAGCAGGAGACTGGGATCAGAGGCGATGGCTCTGGCAATTTCCAGCTTGCGCTGTTCTCCGTAAGGAAGGTTCATCGCCAGCTCATGTTTTTTGTGATCGATTTTAAAGAGGGAGAGAATTTCATCAGCTCTCTGAATCATCTCGGCTTCGTCTTTGAGGTAACGTGGTAATCTAAAAAGCACTTCCACAGGATTAGCGGTACGTTTTGAGTGAAGGGCAATCCGCACATTGTCCTCGACAGTAAGATTTCCAAAAAGCCTGATATTCTGAAAAGTACGAGCTATTCCCATAAGATTGAGAGAAGCCGGGCTTTTTTTACCGATGTGTTGGACTTTGCCGCGTTTATCCCAAAATGAAATATCCCCTTCCGTAGGCGTGTAGATTCCAGAAATCATGTTAAAAACAGTTGTTTTACCTGCACCGTTAGGCCCAATGAGTCCCAACAATTCGCCTCGATAAAGCTCCGCAGAAAAGTTACTGACAGCTCGGAGTCCGCCAAAAACGATAGAAAGGTTGTCTATTTTTAAAAGTAATTCTGAGGGGTCGGGAACTGCCGAACTTTCGATTCGGTTTTGGAGGGGATCGTTCATGTGATTACCTCCGTTTTTTGTTTGCGCTTGCACCATTTTGCAATCTTAACACAGGCTTTATCGTAAAACCCTACGAAGGAGAATTCCTTCATTCCTAAAAGTCCTTTGGGGCGGAAGATCATTATAAGTATAAGAACGACAGCGTACACGATGAGGCGCAAATCCTGCACTGCTCTTGGCAATAACTGCAAAAATTCTTGCAGGATTGTCAGAGTGTATGCCGCTAATATAGAGCCGGTCATGGAGCCCATGCCGCCAAAAACCACAAAAATAAGGTAGTCTATCGATCTGAGGAAGTTGGCATTAATTGGCTGAACAAATCCAATAACCATGGCAAACATACATCCGCCAATCCCTGCGATAACTGAGGCGACAACAAACCCTGTCATCTTGTAACGGAACACATTCACACCGCTTGAGTTGGCGGCAATTTCATCTTCACGGCAAGCTTTGATAGCTCTGCCGTAACTTGATCGGAGAAAGTTCTGCACAAGCGCAAGGACAACAATCAAAGTGATCGTTACAACGATAAGCCCGAGAGGGCGGTTAAACAACAGCGGAGTAAGAAAAGTTCTTCCGTTGGGGCCCATGGTTATTTCAGGAAGGTTGTTGGCAACTACGAGAATAATCTCGCCAAAACCAAGCGTAACAACAGCAAGGTAATCACCTGAAAGTTTTAATACGGGGAAACCGATAATAAATCCTGCAAGCCCGGTAAGAAGC
>WQWD01000238.1 GCA_009785545.1 Treponema sp.
AATCATTAAATTATACAAATCTGACGGAACATCTTAACCGGCTGTCATCTGTTTGCGCGGATTCAAGAAGACAGAGACAACCTCAGCTTGTTTTTTTAAACTCATTTTAAGTACACGCATATGATGCCAACCACACCCTGGACAAAGCGGCCGCTTTCAACCTGAATATCGTGAAAAAGATGGCAATTAACACGCTACGGCTTATGGATGTAGGCATTGCCGGAATTAGCATGGCAGCGCATGAGTGACAGTCACGCGGAGCCATAGCATGTCACCGCACATACAAAATTGCACCACACATCGCAGGGATACACTCCGGCAGACGGCTTGCTAAAAGCGCAAATATTTGTTTTAAAATACGATGACACGCTGAAATCCACTATGTTGTTCACAAAAATTTAATATTTTGTTCACAATTTGTTAATAACTATTCATTACTTTTTTTAACAGGCTTTCATAACATGGGTCATTTCCATTCGGAAACATAAAATAGCATAATATGCAGGGATATATCGAAAATTAGATGACACGGCGTGAATTTATTAAAAAAATGATTATTGGAGCAGGTTTGCTATTTTGCGGCTGTGAACATCTTTTAGGCGATGATCATGGTCGTGAGCGTGGCAGAGAACGTGGAGGGGCATTACCTATCCGTTCAGACAATCCGTCAATAAGGCTTCATCATAATCGCTGTCGAAATTGCGGGCGATGTCGAGGCTTCTGCAGAAATACGATGGGTGTGTTTGGGCAGGCAGTTCCGGCTGGCGAAGATACTTGCACTTATTGCGGTCAATGTACATTGTTCTGCACACGAGCAATTACAGAACGTTATCATTATAGGGAAGTAAATCAAGCAATTTCAGCAGCCGGCAAAATTGTGATTGCCACGACTGCGCCGGCAATTCGGGTTGCTCTCGGCGAAATGTACAGGCTTAGCCCTGGCACAAATGTAGAAGGAAAAATTGTCGGCGCACTGAAACATATCGGAGTTGATCATGTGTTAGACGCAACATTCGCCGCTGATTTAACCGTTATGGAAGAAGCATCGGAACTTTTGGAGCGGCTGGAAAATAACAGCGCAAAAAACCCGCTTCCGATGTTCACAAGCTGTTGCCCTGCCTGGATACGTTTTGTCAAACTGTTTTATCCGAGTTTCCTGCCAAATCTTTCTACCGTCAAGAGTCCATTATTGATGCAGGGTACGTTAGTCAAAACATACTTTGCGCAAAAAACAGGGATAGACCCGGCAAAAATAGTCTGCGTTGCTCTTACGCCCTGTACGGCAAAAAAAGCCGAGATTTTGCTGCCGGGGAAAAATGCCGCAGGTGTTATGCATGGGAAAGCGGAAATGAGAGATGTTGACTTCGTTCTTACTTGCCGTGAGCTTGCATATTTATTAAACCTTAACAATGTCAATTTTTTGCAAATGCAAGATGCTCCGTATAGCTCGCTAATGGGAACAGGGAGCGGTGCGGGTATGATTTTCGGCAACACCGGCGGCGTTATGGAAGCATCACTTCGTACAGCATATAGATTATTGAATAATAAAAATCCACCAGCCAAATTTTTTAATTTAACCCCAATCCGTGGTCTCAACAGTGTACGAAGTGCAAGCGTAGATCTTGGGGTACGCACATTGAACGTAGCGGTTGCTCATGGAACTGGCGGCTTGAGGCCGTTCCTCGAATCAATACAAAGCGGTGTTTTGAAGTATGACTTTATCGAGGTTATGGCGTGTTCTGGAGGCTGCATTGGCGGCGGTGGACAACCTGTAACTTTAATGGGACCTACAAGGTTAAAACAGCTTCGCAAGAATGCTTTGTACCAACGTGATATCGGCAGTGAAATTCGCTTGAGCTACGACAACCCTCAAATCAAAGCAATTTACAACGATTTCCTCAGCGAGCCATTAAGTAATAAAGCAAAAGAGCTTTTGCATATATATCGTTAAAGAAAGGAGATTTTTTGAAAAAGAAAATTGTATTAGCATTACTTATTGCAATATTGACGGCAGAAAACTTATTGGCTATTGATATGAGTGCAGGTTTGGGCGGCAATTTTGCAGTCAATTTTGATTCTTATAAATATGATGGTAAGGATATTGCATCACGGAGAACAATCGGCGGAGGCTTTTTTGTTTTATTTGATATAACTTTTGCAGAAGCCAATGTTGGAATACTCTTTGGCAATATGAAACATGGATATTTCGGCAAGTGGGACGATGATTCTCTCAGCCTTTTGTATTTGACACTTGGTCTGCATGGGAAGTTTCCAATTACCTTAAACAATTTTAGCCTGTTTCCCATACTTGGTATTCAATTTGATTTTGGACTAAGCGCATTACATAACGGAGAAGTTATTTTTAAAAACCGTATAGTTAGAACAGATTTTATGAATAGGTTTTGGATCAAATTTGGTGCGGGTGCGGACTTCAATCTTACAGAAAGATTATATCTTCGCCCTTCGTTTCTTTACGGAATAAATTTTGGCACAAGAAATGACAGGGACGTTAAAGAAAACAATAGAAAAGAAACCTCTTTTCATCATGGGCTGGATGTTCGTTTAGCAATGGGTTTCAGGCTTTGAATGTTTTAATCATTCACAAAAATTTAATATTTTGTTCACAATTTGTTAATAACTATCCTTTACTTTTTTCTAAACAGGTTTTTTCACCTGAACTGTTTTTATATTAAAACAGAAAATAATTATAGTCCATGATAAAACATGGTTTAGGAGAACAAAATGGAAAATCAAAATTCAACTACAAAAGAAAAAAAGCAGTTTTTTGCTTCTCTCAGCAAGAAAAAGAAAGTAATCATCTGCATAGCTGTTCTATTGTTGATAGCCATAGGCTGTCGGGTGGCAATCTCCGGAATCAGATCAAGCCGGAATAATATTTCAATGGAAACAGGAAATGTTATTCTTATGCTAAAAGATTTTGAATCTTTAGGGATAGTGCTGGCTGAAGGTACAAGTTCGGGCAGAGGTTGGCATAGAACAGCTTTTGACGCACTCATGAGAGAAGCAGCGGAAAAAGGCGCTGATACGATTATCAATGTTAATATATCTTCAACCAGAAATTTTTTCACAAGAACATGGTCGGGATCGGCTACAGCTATAAAGTATTTGGATATTACAACAGATGAAATCAAAACGCTTTCCGATATAACCAGCAACAGATTTTTTATGCATGAAGGCAGAGGATCGAGAAGGAATCGGTTTTAGGTTTAATTGAATTGGAATAATTCACAGTCAGCCTTGTTTACAGTGATTTTCATTTATAAAAATATGTTTTATAAATGAAATATGAAATTCGGAGAAACGCAATGACTATAAAACGCCGGCTCTTTTTTTCCCATGTTCGTATGTTATTGGTAACTATGGGCGGTATATTAGCGGGTTATCTGACCAATCGGATTGTAGCAAATATTATTGTTGGAATGCGGGAATATGCGGGCATTGATTCAGCCAGAAGACTGAGCTGGATTCTCTCTCCGTTTTTTTTAGCAGCTTTCATTGTGTTTTTCTGTATTATTAGCAGTATAATCAGCCATCGTATGACAAAAAGAATTATCAAACCTCTGGATATTTTAGATGATGGCGTTAGGCAAATACAAAAAGATAATTTTGCTTATCGCATTGAGTATAAAAATAACGATGAATTTTTTCCAGTCTGTAATGCTTTTAATCACATGGCGGCACAGCTTGAAGTTTCGACAAAACAACGCTTAAAAGACGAAGCAAACCGCCGTGAACTGCTTGCGGGTATCTCTCATGATCTGCGCACTCCGCTGACAACAATCAGCGGCTACCTTGACGGGCTTGAATCAGGCGTGGCTTCTACGCCGGAAATGCGAGAAAAATATTTCACAACAATAAAAAATAACACTGTTAACATGAAACATATTATTGAACAACTCTTTTTGTTTTCAAAACTTGATATGGACGAATTTGCATTTTCTCCGCACCGCTTTGATATAATGCGTGCCATTTTTGATATGACAGAGGAGCTTATAGAAGAATACGCAATGAAAGGGCTTAACATCACCTTTGCTGAAAATTATCCCCAAAATATTTTTGTTTATGCCGATGCTGCACACTTCAGGAGAGTGCTTATCAATATCCTGGAGAACAGTGCAAAATATAAAAAGAAAGAAATCGGAAATATAAAAATATCCGCTTCACTTGATAACAATTTCGTATGTCTTAGGTTTGACGATGATGGCTTCGGCGTAAACTCCGAAGCGCTGCCCAATTTGTTTAATGCTTTCTACCGTGCTGACCCTTCACGTCATACAAAAGGTTCAGGACTTGGACTTGCGATAAGCGCCAAAATTATTGAACGC
>WQWD01000239.1 GCA_009785545.1 Treponema sp.
ACCAGAGTTGGATGGGATAACGTTTTTGGCAATTTTGTTATTATCACTCATCATTCCGGCTTTCGTACTCTGTATGGACATTTAAGTGTGATTCGAACAAGGGCAGGCGCTCATGTCGCTCAGGGAGAGCGTATCGGAGATGTAGGGAACACAGGTCAAAGCACAGGACCTCATTTACACTTCACCGTTTACAGAAACGGAGTAGCGGTTAATCCTCGAGCTTTGATGCGTTAGCCGGCTGTTCTTCTTGCTTTTGCTTTTTTTCCTTTAAGGAATCGAACATCGAAGAGAACGGAGAAACAATATCTATATCCACCTCCCAATTATCTTCTTCTTCGCTTTCATCATAATTGGTTTGATATATACTGCTGTAATCAATTTTGCTTGCGTCAGATAAGAACTCTTCATCGCCGGATGTCGTTTCCTCTATTGAGAACTTGCTTGCCATCACCAGAAGTCCGCTTTTATTTTGCTTGTGTTCTTCTTCTTCGATCTCCTCGATTTCTTCGATCTCCTCAAGCGCTTCAATTTCCTCGATTTCTTCCAGGGATTCTCCCGAGGTTTCTCCCAATTCTTCGACAACTTCTATTTCTTCGACAACTTCGGCTTTAGTTTCTTCGATTTTGCTCAGTTCTTCAACAATTTCGATTGCTTCACCGTCTTCGATTTCTTCGATTTCCTCGATTTCTTCCAATTCTTCGACATCTTCGATTTCTTCGGCAGCTTCGGCTTTAATCTCTTCGATTTTGTTCAGTTCTTCAACAATTTCGATTATTTCACTGTCTTCGATTTCTTCGATTTCTTCCAGGGTTTCTCCCAATTCTTCGGCATCTTCGATTTCTTCTACGGTTCCTGTTTCTTCGGCCAATTCGGCTTGTTTAACAGTTTTTGTAACATCAGCTTGAACCGAAGAAAAGAATGAGCCGTCATCGCGGGCACTGCCAGATCTAATGACAATCAGCAATTCATCCCAAGACGTATCGATGATGGCATCAATATTTTTTTCAGTGCGTGATTTTAGGTTTTTTAAGTTACGTTTTATATCCGCTTTTATTTCATCACGGCGTTGTTCAAGTTCTATTACCCATTTTATTCTTTCCTGAGGGGTTTGATTTACATATAACTGCTCAAAAAGTTTTCTGCGCAGGCGTCTTATACGAGTTTTTACTATTGTAGCAGGGTGCGGTTTCAGGTTTAACATGAAAAACAATGTCAAATAAAATGTAAAGAATATGGACAGGTTTAATAAAATTCTCATGGAAGGCGGGATTAAAAACATATATTCGCTTATCAAACGCCCGAAGAACAGATCGTTGTGTGTTCTTAATGAAACAAACCAAAACGTTGCGCCGGATTCTTCCGACTCAATTATAACATGGCTGGAATCTTGAGCAGCCAGCAATTGCGTTACCGGCGGCATTGTTCGCAGTTCGTCATTCCAAATCTCTGAAATCTTTTCCAGAATTTCCGCTCTGTATGAATCCAGCCCTACTTCACGAGGAATTCCCAAAAGAACGCCCGGAGGATTTCCCAAAATCGAAACTGATTCGTTAACGTTTATTCGCCTTTCTACCAACAATCTTTCTGTTAATGCTCTGATAGATATTGTAAAAATGGCTGTTCCTCTGTAAACATCCATTGAATCATAAAACGGGAAAGAAAAAATCATTCTGTCGGCCGGAACATCCATTATGAATCTGGCATAACCGCCGGTCGGAACGTTAACAACATCAAAAGGCAAGGCCGAAGTATCTTCATTGTAATTTCTAAATACTGTCGAATAAGCAGTTTGGCTGATAATATCAGCAGGTAAAGTTGAAAAATGAATTCTGTTTCCATCGCTGCCGACAAACCTGACTGAGTGAAGCCCAATGGTTGTTTCCTTCAATATCCCGAAAATCCTTGAACGTTCGTAAATATCTTCGGCGGCTTGGTTATGCAAAAAACTGTTGCGGACAGCCTGATTTTCAAGAGCCTCCGCAAACCCGTTTTGAAGCTCAGATATGTGATTTTGAACAATTTCCGCATCTATGGCATTCTCTCTGATGTAAGAGTTTAAAACGGAGGGGTTGTAAAACTGCGCTTCGATAAATTCCAACAGCTCGAAATCTGTAAGCCAGAAAAAACCGAGGAAAAACAGACTTGAAGTTACCAGCGCTAAAAGCGGCTTTATAAATGCTGCCAATTTATTAACCCATATCTCTACTATAGTATCGGCGATTTATCCTATATAATTTAATCATTTGCTATCGCCAAATAACAGATTAAGATTCAGGCAGAGGCTCAGCCGAGGTTTCTGTCGGCGACACAGCCACTGACGGCGTGAGAGAAGCATTATTAACCCCCAGCCGCTTCATTTGTTCTTCCGTCTCTTTTTGGGCGCTGTATTCGTATCGCAGTTGATTAGCTTTTACAAAAGAGTTTTTAAGAGCAGACAATTCCGGTTTTACTCCTTTTATCTTTTCCCTGTCCGTTGGCTCAACATTTGATTTGAAAAAATCATCCAATGCGCTCAAGGTTCTGTGAAGGGTTTGCATTTCTTTGATGTATCTTTCAAGGTAGCTGATTATCTGATCTTCTGCCATTGCGGCAAGTTTTAAATATGCCGAACCTTTGTTAAGACTGGTTAAAATCCTGATTCTTTTGTCTAAATCATCCCTAAATTGATGAAAATTCAACTTTTCCTTTACCGGAACCCCTTTGGTTTCATCCAAATATTCTACGGTATATATTATCTCCTCCGGCTCCGCATTGGTAATTTGTCTAATCAATTCCTTTAGTTTTTCCAGAAAAGTCTTTTTTTTGCTTTCCATGATATTTTGGTTTTCATCAAGTTTGGAAATTATTTCTTCAAGTACATTTGCTGCATTGCCAATTACCTGAATGCCGTCAAGAAGAATTAACTTAAAATCGATAACCACTTTCGCAGCTTTTGGTTTATCATCAACGACTCTAAGAGAATTCAATACAGTATCCCTTAGGTCTACGCTGTTTTCCGAAAAATCTTCTTTGATAATCTCCTCTATCAATTCCTTGTAAAAAGGCTGTCCGGGCATTACAGAGGGCATTTTTCTCCTGATATTTTCAAGAGTCGCATCATTTGCGGACATTCCACCGATAACATTTTTTCGGACTTCCAATTTATACTTTTCTCTGTAATAAGTGCTGAGCGCTTTTATTGTTTTCATTATGGCATTTGTTGATCTTGTCAGCCTGGTTTGGCTTTCGCCGATAATCCTTAAAGAAAGCGAATCGACTCCGGTTTTTGATTGAGTTGTTAAATGAGAAACGGCTTTGGTCATAGCATTTTGCGAGTCCGGCGTTAAATTGATCCAATCGATATATCTGATAAGCCCCACAACCCGCTTAATGCGGTCAAGGTTGAGAAAATCGACACCTAATTGGTAAAAATTTACCAAAAAGTCCAGTTGATTGTCATAATTTGCCAGCCGAATTGTGAGCTGCTCAATCCGTTTCGCTTCCGGGAAAGAGGTGGCGTCAGGAACCTCAATTTCGCTTATTTTGGCTTCCTGCTTGTAAGGATCCTCGTTTATCAGCTTTTTCTTTAAATAAATGTTATACAACGAAGCAAAAGAGCTATGAAATGTTCTTAAATCTTCTTTTAGCTTGCCCAATTCTACACTTTCCAGCCAGCTTTTTCTGTCCTCAAGAACCTGCTGAAGGGTATCAATATAGCTGTTCTGCGTTATTTCTGCCATTTCTTAAAGTATGATGTATTATTGAAAAAAATGCAATTATGTTTTTGAAAATGAATTTTCCTGTCCAAACAGCCTCAATTCTTGATTTTCCAATGATTATCCACACGCTCAAATTTACCCGCAGGAATTGTAACTTGTCTTCCGTCTTCGGCGGCAAGTTTAATTTGATTTGTGATTGGGTTTGTTTCGAATACTTTCCAAGTTTCGTTGTTGTAAGAAATGCGAATACCTTCGTTGGGAAGATTACGCTGCTGCTCGCTGTAAAAAGCGTATTCGTAGTAGAGGCAGCAAAGCAGGCGGCCGCACGGGCCGGAAATTTTTACAGAATTAAGGGAAAGCTTTTGATCCTTTGCCATTTTGATCGAAACAGGTTTAAGTTTGTCGGAAACACTGTGGCAGCAAAAACTGCGTCCGCAAACTCCAAGCCCGCCGACAACACGGGCTTCATCTCGTACACCAATCTGACGAAGCTCTATTCGCATTTTAAAAACACTTACAAGATCTTTGACTAATTCACGAAAATCCACTCTGTTTTCGGCAGTAAAGAAAAAAAGTATTTTGGGCTCTTCCAAAAGATAA
>WQWD01000240.1 GCA_009785545.1 Treponema sp.
GTGGGCTTTTCTGCATATAAAGAAAAGTGTTAACTGGAAAGAAAACCCGGTTGAAAGTCAGAAAAAATGGCTTGCGTATCTGATAAAAAAAGCCAAAAAGACCCGCTTTGGAAAGGATTATCGCTTCTCGGAGATAAAATCTGTTAAAGACTTTCAGGAAAGGGTTCCCATTCTTGATTATGAAGCATACAGGCCTTACATAGAAAAAGTGCAGGAGGGGCAGAAGGATATTTTGTGGCCGGGTATTCCTCTTTATTTGGCTAAAACTTCGGGAACTACTTCCGGCACCAAGTTCATTCCTATTTCCAAAGAATCTATGCCTTTTCATATTGATGCCGCCAAATCCGCTTTGTTTCATTATATTACCAAAAGAAAAAATGCGAATTTTGTAGACGGCAAAGTAATTTTTGTGCAGGGTTCTCCCGAACTTAAAGAGAATAACGGAATCAAAATAGGCAGACTGTCGGGAATATCGGCGCATTATGTGCCATCGTATCTTCAACGAAACAGGCTTCCGTCATGGGAAACTAATTGTATTAAAGACTGGGAGCAAAAAGTAAACAAAATAGTTGACGAAACCATCAATCAAGATATGACGTTGATTGGCGGCATTCCACCTTGGCTGGTAATGTATTTTGAAAAACTCAGCGAAAAATCGGGGAAAGCTGTCGGGGAATTATTCCCGAATCTGCAATTGCTGGTTACAGGCGGAGTAAATTACAATCCTTATCAAGAAAAAATAGATAAATTGATAGGCAGGCACATCGATGTTATTCAGACTTACCCTGCTTCCGAAGGATTTATCGCCTTTCAGGATGATGCTGATACTGACGATTTGCTGCTCCTGTTGGATCACGGTATTTTTTATGAGTTTGTTCCCATCGAAGATATAGAAAAAGATAACCCAAGGCGTTTAACAATAGGAGAGGTTGAATTAAACAAAGATTACGCAATTCTTTTAACAACTAACGCCGGATTATACGCTTACCTGATTGGTGATCTTGTACGTTTTGTAAACAAAAACCCATATAAAATTTTAGTTTCGGGAAGGGTTAAACATTTTACTTCTGCTTTTGGCGAGCACGTAATTTCTGTGGAAGCGGAAGAAGCAATGAAAGGAGCCATACAAGACTCAGACGCTATTGTCAAAGAATTTATTTTATCCCCTCAAGTAAACCCCGCTGAGGGATTGCCGTACCATGAATGGTTTATTGAGTTTGAAAAAGAACCCTCTAATATAGAAGATTTTGCTCAAAAATTAGACATGGCGCTTCGCAAGAAAAATACATACTACAACGATCTTGTTGCAGGCAAAGTGTTACGAACACTTAAAATCTCTGTTGTCAGAAAAGACGGATTTAATGAATTTATGAAAGGAGAAGGGAAGTTGGGAGGTCAAAATAAAATCCCAAGGTTGTCCAATAACAGGCAAATAGCAGAAAAACTAACAAAATTTGTTATCAGTTGAATCTAAGGAAGCTGTCCCAAAAGCTGAAGTTTTCGGACAGCCCCTTCAGCTAACCTCAATTCCCGCAAGCAGCACATCACAGACAATATCGACTTCTTCGATTGTCATGCCCGGATAAAGCGGCAGCGTCAATTCATGGGCGCAAACATATTCCGCTTTTGGGGTGGGGTTTACTTTGTTTTTGTATGCGCTGAAACTTTGAATCGCCGGATAATGTATGCTGGCTTGAACGCCGGCTTGTTTCATCGATTCGATGAGTTTTATTCGTGCGGAGGGGTTTAATACCCCGCCCTTCAGGGCGGTTAAAAGGGGATTAAACCCTGACTGCAATTCCTTATTAGAACAACATACCCCGTCATTCATGACGGGGTTGTTGATTCTGTCTATTGATTCCGAAAGCAAAACAGGCATTATGTGATAATTCGGAGTTCCGCGCTTAAAAAACCTGTAAGGAATCGAGACAGAGGAAACTCCGTCAAGCCGGCTGTAATAATGTTCAACTAACACTTTTCGTTTTTGATTCGAAGCCGGAAGTTTTTCCAATTGAACAAGCCCGAGTGCGGAACATATTTCGTGGATTCGATAATTTAATCCGGGAGACTCAACATCATAAGATACTGCCCTGCCCTTGTAACGATCAAACGAAGGTGCTGACATTCCATGCGAACGCAGAAGCCTGAGCTTTTTGTGCAGTTCCTCACTGCGTGTAACGACCATGCCGCCCTCACCTGTTGCAATGTTTTTGTTTGCAAAAAAACTAAATGCGGAAATATCACCAAAAGTACCAAGCGGCTGGCTGCCTTGAGTTCGGGAACATTCGGTTTGGTATTTGTAATCCGCTCCCGGAGAATGAGCGCAGTCTTCAATTAGGAAAAGCCCATGTTTTTTACACAAACTTGTAATGCGTTCCATGTCGCAGGCAAAACCTGCGTAATGAACAATCATTACCGCTTTTGTTTGCGGAGTAATTCGTTTTTCAATGTCACTCGGATCGATTGACCAATCATCCGTTGAGGTTATATCGGCAAGTACATTTTTTGCGCCAACCATCGACACAACATTTTGATCGGCGATAAAAGTAAGAGCGGGCGTGATCACTTCGTCACCGCTGCCGATACCTAACGCTAAAAGTGCCATGTGCAGAGCGGCAGTTCCGTTTGAAACAGCGAGGCATTTTGCGTCATGTCCCATAAAATCGGAAAAAGCAGCTTCAAAGCTTTGAGTTTTTTCGCCGACAACAAGCCAGCCGGAATCCAATACTTCTTTAACAGCTTGATATTCCCTTTCATCGTAATCGATTTTATGAAGTTGTACTCGCCACATGAATTATAGTATAATAAATATTATGCGCTTTTACTACACGGCGTGAAACAGGAGAAACTATGAAACTGGTTATGTCAAAAGAAATTCAAGACGAAATTGCGAAGGAAGGGATTCTTGCAGTTCTGGAAATAGATGATGAAAAAAACGCTGTTCCTTTGGCAAAAGCCCTTTTGGAAGGCGGCGTAAAAATAATTGAATTGGCACTGCGAACTAAGGCAGCATATTCTTCAATTTCGCTGATTGCAAAAGAAGTTCCGCAAATGTATATCGGGATTGGAACCATCATCGAATCAGGACAGGCGGCGATGATCAAAAATACCGATGGAGTGCGTTTTGCCGTATCTCCCGGCATCAATCCGGAAATTGTTAAAGAGGCGATTGCGGCAGATTTGCCATTCGCCCCCGGCGTAGCCACACCAAGCGAAATAGATCTTGCAATCACTCTTGGCTGCCGCACTCTCAAGTTTTTTCCAGCCGAAGGAATGGGCGGATTGAGCTACCTGAAAAGCGTCAACGGTCCTTACAACCATTTAGGCGTTAAGTACATTCCGCTGGGCGGGATCACCGTAGACAACCTTGCAAGTTACGCTGAGTTCAGCCCCGTACTTGCTGTCGGCGGCAGTTGGATGGCCACCAAAGAGATGATCAAAGCTCAAAACTGGGCAGAAATTACCAAGAGAGCAAAAGAAGCCAAAGAGATTTGGAACAGCGTCAGGCACGGGTAAATGCGGGTTTGGTCAATTCTCATCATTAAGTCCTGAATTCGAAATTAGATACTTCGCCGCGATCCATTTCTTCTAACCCTTCAAGCGCTCCGACTACAAAATCATATGAAAGATCAGGGTTTTCCTCCAGTGTTTTTGCAATTCGTAACCAATATTCTATTTGTTTAGGAACAGAACGAGAATTTATTGTAGCCCTCTTGCGAGCAGCAGAGACAATATCTTCAGAAATCCTTACCGCAACACTACCCATAATTAACTCCTTGTAAAACCTTGTTGCATTATGCAACATTTTGCAACAATTGTCAATCACACAAAAATCGGCTGTTAGAGAAAGCCGACAAAGATTGCCGCCAATTTTCACCTACACTGTGGAAACCAATATATACCGCCGTCTTGACAATGCATAAAAATAGAGTCATATTATATGCATTGGAGATAAACATGAGAACAACGCTTGATTTAAATGAGACCCTATTAGCGGAAGCAATGAGGTGGACAGGTGAGACAACTAAAACCGCAGTGATAAATGCGGCATTGAGAGAAATTATAAAATCTCAAAAAAGGGGGAAGCTTGTCGAATTTGCCGGGAAATTGCATTTAGATATTGATCTCGATATTACAAGGAAAAGAAATGAATTACATAGTTGACAGTAATATCTGGATAGAATTTTTCAATAAGAAAAATTATTTTGATTCTGTTTCCAGCTTGTTGGTGAATAATGAAGTATACATAAACAAAATTATATTGGCAGAATTAATACCTTCAGCCA
>WQWD01000241.1 GCA_009785545.1 Treponema sp.
AATTTTGCGGATGTATTATATATTATCAATGATAGACGAAGGTTATATTACAAATATCGAATTCAAAAAAAGGTTATTGCGGATACAAATAAATAAAATGGCAAACAATTCGGTACAGGAAGATTTGCTGTTGTCGATTGTCGGGACTGTTAACGATATATATAATTTACTGGCAGAAAAAATGAATAATACAAATGAAGTTTTTTCAATGGATAATTTCAGAGAATTAGATCACAGACGCTTTACAAATAGGGCGCTTCAAGAACAAATGTTTGAAAGATTTCTTGTCAATCGAGTTTATTTTTTAACGAGCATTTTACCATACCTAAAGTACAATCAATAAGTATGATCAACATAATCGGTTTCAAACATTAGTGTTTTTTCTTTTGCCTCTGACTCCTGAATTGATTCGCCTGAGTACCTGACAATAAGTTTTGGCGGGGAAAAACTGAACAATTTTTTCCACCACTTTGGTTCTTCGCCGTAATTAATGGAAATAATATTTTCGTTTGGGATAAAAATTGTTTTTTCCTGACGTTGATCCTTTTGGGCAAACCGTGTAAAACTGTCGATCCAACTGTATTGCGGAAAGTGATGGAAGCGAAAACCGCCGGAAGTTGTAATAATAAGACCCCAAATGCCGCCAAGTTTGTTTTGATCGAATTCTTCCCAGCCGCTGATATATTTTCCAAGTCCACGTTTTAAAACTTTTTCGCCGTTTGTTTCCTCATACTCCCGCCAAAAATCGTCTGTATTTTTATTCTCTTTTTTTTGAAACATCAGCTCACTGTCCTTGTTATTATTATGTCTATTCCTTTTATGCCTTCGCTTTGCCAAAAAGGTTCTTCGTTTAAGAGAGAATCCTGTGTTGGTTTCCATCCGCTAATAATTACATCGCCTATTTTAACAGGCAAAGCAACTTTTGTTTTATAAATATCCTGCAACAAAGCAGGGATTGCCGAACGAGGACAAGGTACAGCGGTTTTTATCGGAATACGCCTTACAGAACCAAGATACACATAATTTGTTTTATCCGTTTCGATGGGTGCTGTCGCTGTTACAACTCGTTTGGGCGCACGTATTTCTTCCAGAGCGTAAACTTCGCCGCGCGAACAAGTATAACCCGTAACAGATAAACCGTTTTGGGTTTCGTTTACATCAAGAGAACAACCTACTGGACAAACGATACAAGTTAAATTTCGCATATTATAAATCCTACCTGATATTAAATTCCAAAACAGAATCCGATGTAACATCTTTAATGTCGATCCCCTTAAAATCATCAGGGGTTATTTTTAAGCTGATCATTTCTGATGGTTGAACGTGTTTTAGTTTTTTTCTGCGGATTACAGAATCGTTTAAAGACAGTTCAAGAACAGTATCACTTTTTACGATCATCGAGCGAAGGTAAACGATATTTTCACATTTAGGATCAATCTGCGACGGATTCACATAACGCACATTTGTTCCTGCTTTGGTAGAAATCTGTAAAGTAGAGCGGCTGCCTTTCAGCCACTGAACAGCATAACGTCCGGCACGGCGGCTTTCCTCGCAAACCCAATCTACAAGGTCGTGAACATGAAGCGCATTACCGCAGGCAAAAACACCTTCGATGTTGGTCATCAAACAAGAATCAACGAGAGGGCCGTTGGTGATTGGATTCAGGCTCACTCCTGCAGCCATGGATAATTCATTTTCGGGAACAAGACCAACCGACAAAAGCACTGTATCGCAGTTTATACGAAAACTTTTGTCAGGCACAAGAATACCGTTTTCAAGCGGAGTAACTTCGATTCCTTCAACACGATCATTGCCGTAAATCGCCGTAGTTTGCGATGACAGATAAAGCGGAATGTCAAAATCATGCAGACACTGGACAATGTTACGTGTTATACCTGCCGGGTACGGCATAATCTCCACAACAGCTTTTACTTTGCAGCCAATCCAACTCAAACGCCGTGCCATGATAAGCCCAATGTCGCCTGAACCGATTACAACAACTTCTTTGCCGGGAATGTAACCCTCGATATTCACAAGACGCTGGGCAAGACCCGCCGTAAATACCCCCGCTGGACGTGAACCGGGAATGCGTATATTACCCCGATTTCGTTCACGGCAGCCCATGGCGAGTAACAGTGCGTTGGCTTGTATTCGCATAACGCCTGCGGGAGAAACACATAATAATTGAAAGCGGGAAGCCGTCGAATCTGCGGATTGTGTTTCGGCAGAAAAGTTGGTTACAGTTGTATTTAAGTGAACAGCGATTTTTGATTGTGTTACACGGTCGATCAAACGTTCAGCGAATTCGGGGCCGGTTAGCTCTTCGGAAAATTCGTGGAGACCAAATCCGTTGTGAATACACTGCATGAGGATTCCGCCAAGATGATCTTCACGTTCGATGATTGCGCAGGAAAAACCTGCTGTTTCCAGTTCAAGGGCGGCTGCCATTCCCGCCGCACCTCCGCCGATTACAACAGCGTCGTACCGCAGCTCTTTCATAGAACCAACCTCAGTGTATTCATTATAATGAACCTCCCAATACATAACTGTTTGCGCCATGTTTTGAAACTTCACTCCACGAAAGCCCGGTTTCTCTCATAATTATCTTGATAATTTTATATGTGCAAAAACCGCCTTGGCAGCGCCCCATTTGAGCTCGTGTAAAGTATTTTATTCCGTCTAATGTTGTGTGTCCCAATTTTATTGCCTGTATGATTTCGGCTTCGCTCACATTTTCACAGCGGCACACAATGTTGCCCCATGCGGAATCTTCGGCGATAAGACTGTCAAGTTTATCGGGATTTAGCTCACGCACAAAGGGGCGGTTTTCAACATAAGGATTCCAATGCGGCTTTTCTGTTAAACGCAATCCCATGTCAACCAAAATGTTTTTTACATACTCGGCAATTGCTGGAGAGGCTGTAAGTCCGGGGCTTTGGATTCCCGCAACTTGCACAAACGCTGGAGATTTTGCCGACGCTTCAATGTAAAAATCTTCACCCAAGCAAGGACGCAGCCCTGCAAAATTCGCAATAACATCATTTTGACTAAGAAACGGTATCATCATTTTCCCGGAAACCAGAATACGATCAAGATGTTTTGCGGTTGTAGAAAAATCATCTTTTGATTCGACAGTTTCGGCAGTCGGACCGACAAGCGCAGTTCCTTCTACCGTCGGGATAACAAGCATACCTTTGGAAACGGGAGTAGGAACGGGAAACACCACTCTTGACGGGCAGGCTTTTGTCAGCCGATCCAACAGATAGTATTCACCTTTTCTTGCGTTAATTGCAAATTCCTCTGCACCAAAGATTTTTGACACATCGTCAGCAAAAAGACCGGCAGCATTAATCACATAACGTGCTTGAATTGTCCTGCCGTCTTCTGCACGTATATTCCAAACATCATGTTTGCTTGCACCGCTGTCAGTACCTCTGACTCGATTTGCCTGAGTCACTTTGAAATCAGTAAACAGTGTTACTCCGTTTTTTTGCGCCGATTCAACAAGCGCAAAAACAAAACGATACGGCTCGATAATGCCGCCGGCAGGAGCAAAAAGTCCGCCGACAACATCGTAAGAAAGTTTAGGTTCAATTTCTAAAATACGCTGCCGTGAACAAAGCTCAATCCCCAAACAGTCGTTTTCCAAACCTTGCAGATAAAGATGTTTAGCTATGCTGAGTTCATCTTCGTTCAAGGCGGCTACAATTATTCCGCAGCGGCGAAATGGAAAATTCAATTCTCGTTTGAGCTGGTCAAACATCATATTGCCTTGAATTTCAAGCCGTGCCTTTAAGTATTTTGTGTTGTGATGAAACCCGCCGTGAATTATCCCCGAATTAGCTTTTGAGGTTCCAAAAGACACACCAGCGGCTTTTTCAAGAATCACCGATTTGATCGAATACACTGAAAGACGGCGGGAAATCGCAGCGCCTGAAACTCCGCAGCCAATAATGGCGACATCAAATCCCATTAAAACCTCAATTCATATAAGGCTGTCTCAAAACTGACCGAACCAGAGGTTCGCAGTTTTCGGGACAGGCTCATATGGCTTTTTTCATAATAATGTTATATAATTTTTTAGTATGAAGCAAGTAAGGAAAAGATTATTTATTGACGAAAAGCTGCACCCTTGGGAGCGGGCTAAAATCATTTACTTGGCTGTCGAAAATGGATACAATACATTAGTTTTTTCGTTCAACGATAAGTTTTTTTCTGGTGCAATGAAAAAATACAAAAAATTTATTAACACTTATGCGCTTAACATCGAAGCTGGCGGGTGCGA
>WQWD01000242.1 GCA_009785545.1 Treponema sp.
AGAAGAACGCGGCCCCGGCAATTTAACGGCTGAACAAACAAGAATGATGTACGATGAAAGAGGTATCTATACCATAACGACACGCGGTATCAGTGCGTTTGCACAGGAAGGACGACGCAGGTTCGTTCACAGGTTAAGCGTTGAAGGTTCTACAGTTCCGTCTCTCAGCGACGAAGGACTTTTGTATGTCTGCGGGATAGACAATATTCTAAGAGTTTACAAGGTTGATACAAGAGTGCGAACAGTTCCTCAAAACAGATTTTTCGGCCCTGAACCTGAAGGTTCATACGGAATGGGGGATCCTCCTCCTTCGCCGTGGGCAAACGACAGACATCGTTTTAACAATCTAGAACAAAACAGAATGTATGAACGAATTAAAGCGGCGATTGAAAGCGGTAACATTGGAGAGAACGAACCGCTTTATGTCGCATATATGATGGAAATGATCGGGCATTTCATTGGCAGGCCGCAGCCTACTTCTTCGCAGCATTTTGTAATGCCGTTGCAGCGTGTCAGGCTTATCAATCTGTTGGCTCAAGTTGGTTCGAGGGAAACTGTTCCTTTTCTTTGGAATGTATTTGACAGAGATCGGGAACCTGCAGTCCGTATAGCCTGCGCAAATGCGATTGGCACAATCGGAGTAGACCCTACGGGAAGATCTTTCCATTCTTATAATTTTTTGCTTTCACCTAACAATCCTCTCAATGACCCCAGATTGGTATTGGCGGCGGCATCATCAATTGCACAGCTTTGCCGTTTTGCCGGTCCTCCGCTTGCTCAGGAAGGAATACGGGTATTGCGGTTTTTTCTGCTGCAGACCACTTTGCCGCCTTTTGTAAGAGCGCAAATCCAAGACGAACTTGCGGCTCTTTTTAGTGAAGGTATGGATCGACCCATCGAATGAAAATACTGAGACTGCTGAGACTGCCGACATGGAACTGATTTCAGTTTCTCTCGATATGTTTTTTTATCGCTAAAAAACTTTTTTCGCTTATAACGTGTTCCATCTTACAGGCATCCTGCACAGCGGTTTTTTTGTCTACGCCCAAAAATATAAGCCAGTCAGAAATTGCGATGTGCCTTTCATACATTGAATCCGCTATTTTTCGGCCTTTTGAAGTCAGGGTAATACAGCCGTCGTCATCCGTTAAAATATACCCCTTTTCACGAAGGTTTTTCATGGCAACGCTTACACTGGGTTTGGAAAATTCAAGTTCATTCGCTATGTCGATCGAGCGGACTTTTTTGCCTTTAAGGCTTAAAACAAAAATTGTTTCCAGATAATTCTCTGCCGACTCATGCACCTTCATACTATACATAATAATATGAAACTGAGCGAAAGACAACTGAGGTTTTCCCAAAACTCGGTTAGTTTCGGGAAAACCTCTTGACAAAACAGTTAGCCTGTACTAACTTATATAAACAAACAGTTAGCAAACACTAACTGCTAAGTAAAATTAAAGGACTATATATGTTACAAATCATTTTATTCAGCGCAGTGGCCGGAATTGCCGGAATGGGGCTTGGCGGTCTTTTTTCGGCTCTGTTGTTTAAGCGGCCGTCAGATAATGTTATTTGCTGGCTTCTGTCATTTGCAGCGGGAGTTATGATCAGCATAGTTTCTTTTGGGCTGGTTCCGGAAGCACTTGAGCTTGCTGGTTTTACAATTTCAATTATTGGTCTAATAATAGGCATTGTTGTTATCATGGCGTTGAATCGTCTTGTCGATATAATAACCAAAGCAAACGAAGACGATTTAAAAATTCACCGGACACACGAAGAATTGTATCACGCAGGTCAGTTTATAAACAATCCAAAACGAATGTTGCGTTCAGGATTATTAATCATAATCGCTATTGCTTTGCATAATGTCCCCGAAGGAATTGCCATCGGTGCGGGAAGTATTCACGATCTTAATTTGGGACTGCTCATTACGATTATGATTGCGGCGCACAATATTCCCGAAGGTATGGCAATTGCCGCTCCCCTGTTGGCAGGCGGAATTAAAAAGTGGAAAGTCATATTACTTACAGCCATGACCGGAGCAACAACACTTCTTGGGGGCATTATCGGAGTTTTCGTTGGGGGCATTTCAGATACGGCAATTGCCTTGTCGCTTTCCGCCGCCGGCGGAGCAATGCTCTACATTGTTTTCGGCGAAATAATTCCTCAATCAATAATCATGACAAAAAATCGAGCGGCCTCAATTATGGCTCTGCTTGGAATAATCATTGGGTTGATTGTTGTGCAAATTCATTAAAAAAATATCGGTGCTAGACCGAGCTAGCACCGAAGCTGGCGACAAGTCAACGACAGCTCCAAAATTTTATTTCGCAAGCAGGCGGTTTAATCTCTTAACAAAATCTGACGGGTCTTTTAGTTTTAAACCTTCCATCAACAGCGCCTGATCGAACAACACGCCAGATATATCGGCAATTTGTTCATCATCGTCGATGTCTTTCAGCCGCAGTAAAATAGGGTGTTCTCCGTTTACTTCGAGAATCGGCTTGATGTCAGTCATTGAAGCTTGTCCCATTGCTTTGAGCATTTGTGCCATCTGCATCGAAGGATCGTTTTCGTCAGTAACTATACACGACGGCGAATCATGAAGGCGGCGGGAAAGCTTTACATCTTTAACACGATCCCCAAGCGCTTTTTTGATTTTTTCGATAACAGGTTTTGCTTCCTTCTCGGCGTTTTTGTCTTTTTTTTCACCTAATTCTTCGTCAGCGCCAGAGCGGTTTACAGCTTTAAGTTCCCAGCTTTGTGTTTCGATTTTGCCGCTGGAGTCTTCACCCGAAGTCTCTTTGCGGTAACTGTGCAGCATTGGAATTACAAGGTCGTCGATGTCGTCATCCATGATGAGAACTTCGATTTCTTTTGCACGATAAGCTTCCAAAAGCGGAGAAGCACGCAGAGTTTTTTCATCACCGCCAGTGATGTAGTAAATGTGTTTTTGATCGCTTTTCATGCGGCTTACATAGTCGGCGAAGCTTGTCCATCCAGTTTTGCCGGATGTATCTTCTACAGCAGTACTTTTAAAGCGCACAAGATCCTGAAGCACATTACGATTGTCAAAATCCTGATAAAGCCCTTCTTTAAGCGGACGATTGTATTGCTCAACAAAATTTTCCCACTTTTCCTTAGCTTCATCTCCGCCAAACACAGCGTTATCCGACATTTGCTTGAATTCAGAAAGCAGTTTTTTTACCGAAGCATTTTTGATGTTAAACAAAATTTTGTTCTGTTGCAAAATTTCACGGCTGACATTCAACGGAAGGTCTTCGGAGTCGATAACACCCCGCACAAAACGCAGGTATGTGGGCATTAACTCTTTGTCATCATCAGTGATAAACACCCGTTTAACATATAATTTAACACCCGGTTTGTAATCCACATTATACAAATCCATAGGTGCTTTTTTGGGAATGTAAAATAAAGTTGAATACTCTAAAGTTCCTTCGGCTCTTGTATGGACGTAGTGTAGTGGAGTGTCACTATCATGACCAATTTGTTTATAAAATTCGTTGTAGTCTTCTTCGTTGATTTCTGTTTTTGCCCGCCGCCAGATAGCCATGTCAGAGTTGATCCTGTCTGTTTTAGTGACAGTGCCTTTTTCGTTTTCGGAAGAGTCTTTGCCCTCGTCGTTCCATTCTTTTTCATCGTAGGTGAGGTAAATTGGGAAAGCAACATGATTGGAGTAACGCTTAATAATATCTTCGATAGACCAGCGGTTGGCGTATTCGATTCCCTCTTCGGCAAGATGAAGGATTACTGTAGTTCCTTGACTATCACGGTACGCTTCCATGCCTTCGGCAAGGGATTCGATGTCAAAGCCGTCTTTGCCGTCACTTGACCATTTCCATGTAGTGTCTTCAAGAGCTTTGCGGGTAATCACTTCGATTTTTTCGGCAACCATAAACGCCGAATAAAAACCAACGCCGAATTGTCCAATCAAGTTGGAATCTTTTTTAGCGTCCTCTGCAAGTTTTTCAAGAAACGCCTTTGTGCCGGAACGAGCGATGGTTCCAAGCGATTCAATCAAATCCGCTTCGTTCATGCCAATTCCGTTATCGGAAATTGTCAAGGTTTTTGCGTCTTTGTTAAACGAAATGTCAATACGTGGATCAAAATTGACGGACTTGTAAGCTTCGTCCGCCACTGTCAGGTATTTGAGCTTGTCCAAAGCGTCGGAGGCATTGGAAACAAGCTCTCGTAAAAAAATCTCCCGATTGGAATAAAGCGAATGAATAATAAGGTG
>WQWD01000243.1 GCA_009785545.1 Treponema sp.
AGCCTGCGTTTACACCGAGCCGCTTTGGGGTCTTTCGATGAATTTGTGTATGCCGTACCTTTCGGTGTATATGCTGGCGCTTGGCTTAAGCGATACACGCATTGGTTTTCTTGTAACAGTTAATGTACTAATGCAGGTAGTACTTTCCTTTTTCAGCGGCCCTATTACCGATAAAATGGGAAGAAGAAAAGCAACCGTCGTTTTTGATGTTATTGGATGGTGTATACCTGCTCTTATTTGGTGGCAAGCGCAAGGTTTTTCGTTTTTTCTTGTTGCTGCCATTTTAAACGGCGCTAATGCTGTTACCGCAAATTCATGGAATTGTCTTTTGATCGAAGATGCAAAAAAAAAGCAGATAACAAAAATATATTCACTTGTTATCGTATGCGGGCAGTTTTCCGCCATTTTTGCTCCAATTTCCGCTGTTCTGATTTCTACATTGACGCTTGTTCCGGCAATCAGAATACTTTTTTTAAATGCGTTTGTTTTGATGACAATCAAAGTTATTGTCCTGTATATTGTTTCAAAAGAAACAACTGTCGGAAAAGCTCGAATCATTGATACAAAAAATCAAAATATTTTTCAGTTGGCTGGCGGTTACAAAGATGTAATGAAGATGATCCTTAAATCAAGAGGCATGGTATTCTCTATTGTTATCGCGGCAATTGGCATGATTGCAGGGATAATTAACAATACTTTTTGGCAGATTATTGCCAATCAAAAACTGCTTATTCCTGAAGCCGTGCTTCCGCTTTTTAATGTATACAGATCTGTTTTAGCGTGCATTTTTCTTTTTTTTATTCTTCCGAGGTTTCTAAAAGGGGTTATGAAAATCCCTTTTATTCTTGCGTTTACTTCTTTTTTTATCGGACAGCTCTTGCTTGTTATGATTCCTGCCGAAGGAATGATAAAATATCCTTTGATTTTAGTATCACTTACATTTGACGGTTTTGGTATCGGCGCTCTTGCCATGCTCTGCGAATCCATGATAGCAATTCATGTTAACCCCAACGAACGTGCAAGAATCATGGCAATTCGTTTTATGTTTATAATGATTGTTTCCGCTCCCTTTGGTTTAATCGGCGGTATTCTTTCGGATATTTCCAGAGATTTGCCGTTTATATTGAACATGGTTATACTTGTGATTGGTATAGTGATAACGCTGGTTTACTACCGCAACGAAAACGATCATTCTGCGGAGCAGTGAAAAAAATAATTACTGCAAATGGCACGAATTATCACATAAAACTCGTGCCATTTGCGGCAAACAACAATTATGCGGCGTTTATCAAAATCGCTCTTTTTTTAGCTTCCGCCCGTTTTTTAATTTCCAAACTAAGAATACCGTTTTTGAAAGATGCGTTCACTGCTTCCAGATTAGCGCCTTGCGGTAATTTGAAACTTCTGCTAAAAGAACTGTATCGGCGTTCCTTGATTAAAAAGACGCCCTGGTTTTCGTCAGTCTTTTCTTCTTTTTCTGTTTCCGCTTCTTGTCTGGAAGCAATGGTCAGATTTGAGCCGTGAACGGATACTTCGATGTTCTTTTCATCGTATCCTGGAAGCTCCATTTCCAAAAGGTACGCGCCGTCAATTTCCCTGACATCTACTACCGGGATATGATTAAACATTCTTGTTGCCGGCGGCAGAAGTGAGTCCAGCGTTTCAAGGCAATTGTCAAACTCGTTCATAATGTTATGAATTGTTTTTGGGCGGTAAAAAGTTAAAGTTTTCATTTGTGTTTCCTTGTCTGACGGATTGTTTCGGGTATTAACCGAGCGGACAACTGTTTCAACGAATCAGCCCCCTTTCGGAGGTATTCCGCTTATTTTCGTCGACACAAATATATAAGCAAAAATCGTGCCAAGTTGGTGTTTGAGCCTGTCCCAAAACTCGGTCAGTTTTGAGACAGGCTTCCGAAAAAGCGTCATAAATGCCGCTTTTTCATTTAAATCTAAGGAAGCTGTCCCAAAAACTGAAGTTTTGGGACAGCCTCGTTTGTATTCAAATAAGATTTTTATAAAATGATGTTAATATCCCGTGATCTTTGCACCTTCTGTGCCTCAGTGTAATTAAGTTGGAAATAATGATACGAGGAGCAAAAAAACAATTATAATTGGGTCAATTTGACACAATTAAGGCAATTGCAAAACTTCAGTTTTTGCAATTGTTTCTTTAAAAAAGGCAATTTTGTAGCCCTTTGGGCGAAAAATTGCAGAACCTCTGCAAAACTAACCGAGTTTTGCAAGAGGCTCAATTGCGGAAATGTTATTGATGGGTTAAGGTTTAATTTTTACCTGTTCGATTTTTCCTTTTTCGCTTATGCCCCAAAACTCTACTTTAAGCGGCTTGTCTTCCGTACATTCGATTACGGCGAATGTTGCACCGATTCTGCTGCGAGGACTTCCGACACTGCCGGGGTTGATAAGGCGTATGCCGTCTAATGTTTTGTCATGGGGAACATGGCTATGCCCCGATAAAACTATATTCGCGCCGTTGTTTTTTGCTGCAGCAACAAGTATATGGCCGCCGTTGTATGAATTGCAGCGATGTCCGTGGCTTATGAAAAATCGATCATCAGCAAAATCAAAAACTACGCTTTCGGGAACTTGGTAACCGTAATCGTTATTTCCTTTGACTATTTTCCAGTCACAGAAAAAACCAGCAGCATTTGCCGCAGGCTCTAAATCTGAAAGACCATCACCAAGAAAAACTGCGGCGCAAATTGTACCATTTGGCGGAGTGCGCTCTTTAGCCCAGTTCAGGACAGCCAGAAGATTTGCCGTTTTACCGTGAGTATCAGAAATAACAAGAAGTTTTTTACTATTCATAAACGGAAACCGGGTTTAAACTCTTGCGTTGCGCCTTGAGCTGACAAATCTGGAAAAATCATTGATGTTTTTTACAGTGATTCTATCGGGGTATATTTCGACACGACGTTGATTAACAAAATGTCCCAGGACCTCTCTGGCTTCATTTGCGCTCATTCCTGCCCAGTGAGCTACGCCTTCTACAGTAGTTTTAAACTCACGCCGCTCGCTGCTTTTGTCGATGTCAGGCTGCGTTTCGTCAAGCATAAGAAATACGTCTGCTATTTTTGCCTGTTGATCCGGCAGAGTAAGAATCATAAAACGTCTTTTTGAATCATAAATACGTTTGCAGAACATTTTAAGCAATTTAAGCGCAATCTGAGGGTTTCCCAAAAGGAGAATCTCAAAATTTTGAGAGTTAAACTCAAGTACTTTTACTTCATCAAGCGCAACGGCAGTTGCCGATCTGGGTGAATTTTCCAGAATCGCCATTTCGCCAAACATTTCAGAAGGATAAAGAATATCCAAAGTTCTTTCGATTTCTCCGACAATTTTTACAAGCTGCACTCTGCCTGATTGAATAAGATAAAAAGTATCACCAAGTTCAAACTCGGAAAAAATGATTTCTCCTTTATGAAACGTTCGGGAAAAACGGCCGAATGCAGTCAAATCCATAGCCATCTTACACCCCCTGCCCATAATTTAAATTCAATGAACTCAATGCTCTCTTTGCTTTGATGATCGCACTGTCGTCTTCGCTGCCGCCAATAGAAATTATCTTTTTGTAGAATGCGGCAGCTTGATCCTGGCGGCCAAGTTTTTCGTTACACTGACCCATAATGTATATTGTTTCTTTTAATTCAGAATGTTTCGGATAACGGGTCAACATTCCGGTAAAATACTTTATGGTTTCTTCGTGTTTTCCCAACAAAAACATACATCTGCCAATTTCAAAATTACTTTTCGCTGTCCACTCTAAATCAGAATTACTATCTACTATCTTTTTAAATGAGATGAATGCATCCTGATATTTCCCTTGTGAAACAAGACTTACAGCATCCGAGTATGCTTTGGCTGTAGAGTTAAGTTCTCCTGCATAAGCACCTGCGTAACCGGAACTTTCCGTACTTATACTATGGCTTCTGTCATCTCCATATCGGGCAAGTGCGTTTTCCGCTGTTTCAAGATTTTTGGAAGCCTGAATAGCGTTTTTTCCTGACGGATAAAATGTCAGATAACGGCTGAAAACGTGCTTTGCCTGCGAGTACCGCCTATTTTTAAGGTAATACTCTCCTACATTAAACAGACCGTCGGCAGGCTGCTGCTCTTCTTTTGCCATTACTTTTGAGACCTGTTTATGAACACGCCTCATTTGATTGGAAAAAACTTTTAACATC
>WQWD01000244.1 GCA_009785545.1 Treponema sp.
AAAAATAGATTTTTCGAAAATATTAAAAAAATTTAATAATCCTGAAATATATGGAGTTCTGGAAATAAAGGCTTCTAATGAAGGTATAAGCCAAAGTTTAAAAATATTAAAGAATATTTTATATGAGTGAATATATTGTATCAAGATAGGTAAGTATAGTCAATTAATTTTATTAATTGACTATTTCCGATTGTAAATACTTATTGTACAAGGAATTATTCAATCCCTTGTACAATAAGTAAAATTAAAGGACTATAGAATGATTAGAGAAAAACCTGCTACCAAATCACATGCGGAAATCACTGCCAAGATAAACTTTGCGTACCATTTCGTTATTGAGAATCGTATCTTTGTCACCTTGTGCGAATATTAGACCGTCTGCAATGATAAAAGCTTCGTGAGTTATTTCCAGTGTGTCACGGACATTGTGATCTGTGATGAGAATGCCGATACCTTTTTCGGCAAGTTGACGAATAATCTGTTTGATTTCAAAAACGGCGATTGGATCGATTCCGGCGAAAGGCTCGTCTAAAAGCAAAAACTTGGGCTCGGTGGCAAGGGCTCGGGCAATTTCAGTGCGGCGGCGTTCGCCTCCAGAAAGTGTGTAGCCGAATTGTTTTCTGATTCGTCCGATGTTAAATTCGCTCAAAAGTCCTTCAAGACGTTCTTTTTTTTGTATTTTGTCGATGTCTCTGCGGCTTTCTAAAATTGCCCAGATGTTTTGTTCGACTGTAAGTTTGCGGAAAATCGAAGCTTCCTGCGGAAGGTAGGCAATCCCCATTCTTGCACGGCGGTACATCGGCATATCAGTTATGTTTATATCGTTCATCGAAACATATCCGAAAGTTGGTTTGTAAAAACCGACAATCATGTAGAAAATCGTAGTTTTGCCAGCGCCGTTGGGACCCAATAATCCGGCAACTTCGCCGTTTTTCATTGTAAAATTTACCCCTCTTACAACTTCTTTTTTCCCAAACTTTTTGCGCAAATCAGTTATGCCAAGTGTATGGTGTTCCATTTTTAAAGCTGGCATTTTTTCAATTGGCTGATCGGTTTCTGTTACATCAATTATGGGGTGGGAATTTTCATCGTAAGTTTTGGATATGTTTTCTTGCATCTTTAATTTATTATTGTTCCTTGAACAGAGCCTTCCATTATGACTTCATCTGTTTCTAAATCGACACGGATACGGTCTGCACGGAATTCGTCATTGCCTTTATGTACTACTGGAAAGCCCGATAAATCCAATAATTGTTCTATGCGCCGATATATTGCGTGTTCAGCACGGCACACCATATCATCTTTGAATAATCGCACTTGAACTTGCATAATAGCGATTTCATTTTCTTCATCATATTCGATATGATGAGCTCTTGCTACTACTTCGTTCTCTCTGTCTTCAAGAGTTGAGTTTCCTTCCAAACGGGCTATTCTCAGCCTTCTGTCATAGACAAGTCTGTCTGTAAAAAACAAAATGTTTTTTTCTTCTTCGTGTCCCCATACATTTCCACTGCAGATTATAAATCGCTGATCGTCTCCATGTATTTCGATTCTGTCGGCACGTAAGAGAAGGTTGTCTGATCTGACTTCGGCGTTTCCGATTAGTATGGTTACTTCTCTGCCTAATGCGCTTGAGGCTGTCGTGCTGTCAGCTCTGAATGTAAATGTATTTGCAGCCGCAATCGAAACACCCAAACACAAAAAACAAAATACTGTTAGTGCAATTTTCTTATTTAAGTAAATCATCATCGTCCTCCTCATCACCAGTCCATCCTTTCCAAATATCATCGTCATCAATATCTGTGACAATTTGATCATCAGGTTCATCTTGAACCAATTCTTGATCAGGGTCTCTTTGCGGTGCACGTTCTTCGCCATACTCGGCTTCCTCATCTTCGTCATCAGGAATAAAAGTGCCAAAAACAGCTCCTGTAAATGCCCATGAATGTTCACGTATGTTAGCGTTAAACCCAATGCCAGTAAAATTTGTGCCGTTTGCTCGGAATATAAAGACTTCGTCGTTTTCTCCAGATGAAAGAAGTCTTGGATCATCTCTCCAGTTAAGTTGATTGGTTTCCAGAATAAAGTCTTCGGATTCAACTTCGAGTCGGACGCCGTCGCTCATTGACACATCTCCCGATTCGATGTGTACCGAAGCAGTCCCAGCCCATCCAAAAGATTCTACTTCATTGCCGCTGTCTCCGAATTGCTCAAAAGTAAAATTGTGCAAAACCATTACCCCTCTGCTTTCAAAACGCTCTGCACGCTCCGCCTGAACCTTTGCAATCGGATCGGCAGACCTTACCCGCACATACACAACATTTGTCATTATCAAGTCTGGCGTATCTCTATGCCCATCCCCAGTTTCATCATAGTCAAACGTGCAGGCACTGATTGGGAGGATTAATATACTGCAAAAAAACAATAGTATCTTCTTCATATTACTATACTTCTATCTAAATAAAACCAATACTGAGGGTTCTTGTTACAAATTTAGATACTACAAGTATTATTCATTTTTTGGGGAATTTCAAGAGACTCATCGTACGCAATGGGGTGCGATGTATCGACAATCACAGACAAGGGGAGAGGCGTGGCTGTCAGAAAAAACTCTGCCGAAGAGTCCACTCCAGAACCTCAGCGGAGGACAAAAAAGCCTTAGATCAATTGTAGTTGCAATGAGAATATTTTAAATTGCTGAGTTTCTTTCGCGGGGAGCGGCAGAGATGTTTTTCCTGTCAGCCACGCCTCTCCCCCTGCCAGCAATTATATACCACCTCATTGCGTACAAGTCTGTGTAGGGGGTGTTCCAATTATGTGTGTGTAGTCGTGAATTGGGCGTATTATGTCGACATAACTAGGCGATTTATGTCGATGTAACTAAGCCTGTTATGCCGGCATAACTCGGCGTATTCATGGTCGTGATCTAAGCGAGATCATGACCATGATCTAGGCGATTGAGGCATACCTCGCTAAGCGACCGAGGCGTACCTCGCAAGGCAATCGAGGTATGCCTTAGAAGCGACCCATTGCCATTGAAATTACTTGTGCGGTGGTTACGTCTAGCGCACGGATCAACAGCCAGCCGCCAGTTGCGTCACGGCCGGTGCTGCCGGTTATGACAATGCTTGCTCCCAATAAATGCCCGATGAAGGCGGCGGAAAGGTCGTTTACTTCGCCAGAGAGATGTAAGTGCTGTTCCTCACGGATTTGATCGAGGCGGGCACGGTCGACAATTGTGAAGTTTCTTGACATAAAAAGCCTGAATTCAAGCTGTGCCATGATGGTTTCCGCAAAACCGATGTCATCCGATTCTATGTTGAGGATGGCGATGTTTGCGCCGTGTGGCATACTTTCGATCAATGTTGCGGCAACATAGTTTACCGCATTTTCAACAGGAACGACCGTCCCCTCTCCGAATAAAACGACATCGCCAGTAACTGTTATTCGTTGGAAATTGCCGAGTGATGAGACAGCAGACATCGCTGTTCCTGCGATGAGTGATACTCCTTCATATCCTCTTGCTATCAAAACTGCTCCTTCTATTGTTCCTGCTACTCCAAAAAGCAAAATAGGAAGCTGTAAAAAACTCCATCCAGATCCACTTCCAACGATAGTAATATTTCTTATCCCGACATTGCCTGAAAATTGTTGGCGTGCGGCTGCCATTAGTTCACGGTGGGCTCTTTGTTTTAAGCGTTCTCTAGCCGGGATGTGAAACCACTGGAAAGTGGTAAACTCCGCCGAAACAGTGCCTGCGATATTTGCCTCCGACCTTTCCTGCCATGTCATTTGTCTGTCCTCCAAAGACACGCAAGACGCAAGCAATGTGATCAACACCACAAACGCTAAAAAAGATACAAGTGTATTCTTCATTTTAAATCTCCTCATTTTGTATATATGAAAAGCCCTCCGCAAGTGTTTGCGTGGGGCGTTTTTCCTGTTTGGTGATTTGTAAATGTTCTTCTGTATTGTTGTCTGGACATAGCTATCCCCTGAAAAATGTATAAAAGGGGGATTTTGGTAAAGTTTCTTCTATATAATGAGAGAGAGAGAGAGAGAAGTGTCGAGTCCTAGTGTAAAGTTGTCACACCAGGAGGTAAAAATGAAGTAGTAATTAACATCATACTTGGAGTATTATAGCATTTTTGGGGGAATTTATGCAAGCGAGAAAAAGGGGGAGAT
>WQWD01000245.1 GCA_009785545.1 Treponema sp.
GTAAGATTATACTATTTCATTGTAATAATTGTCAACGCCCACGTCAGACAATTTTCGTCAATAACTGCCGACAGCTTTCGTCAATAGCTGTCAACAGCTTTCGCCTATAACTGCCAACAGCTTTCGCCTAATTCACGACCATGAACACACTTAACGTGTTATATAGTCAATTAATAAAATTAATTGACTATACTTTTCAGACAGCCCTATAAATATATTGCAAAAACATTGATATATTTCCCTTTTTGTTGTATTTTTATGATAACAGGATTAATTGTTTATATGCCCTGCCATTTGGCTTGCGTCATACATGATAATCCGCCTGATTGCAGGATAAACAATAAAGAGGTTTCTTATGAGTAAGAAAAACAACGGAAACAGAAAATCACCTAAAATGAGGCTGTCCCAAAACTTCAGTTTTTGGGACAGCTTCCTTAATTTAAATGAAAAAGTGGCATTTATGACGCTTTTTCGGAAGCCTGTCTCAAAACTGACCGAGTTTTGGGACAGGCTCAAAATGCGTGCGTTTTCTGCATTAATCGCAATAGCGGCTTTGGTTTTTGCCTTCGCCCTTACAGGATGTCCAAACGATGTGTCGGACCCTCCCCGAACTTTGGGCGGGAGCGTGAGTTTAAGCTCCACTGACAATCCAATTGAAGTTGGCTCGGTGGTTACGGCTGACACAAGCTTGATTACCGGGGCCGCAAACTTAAACTTTGAGTGGCAGCACAGATTGGGAGAAGATGGGGAGTGGGTCACGATTCCACTGGAAACAAGCCATACATACACCGTCGCTATCGACGATATAGGCAAGTATATTCGAGTACGTATTACATCTGACAATGTCACAGGTTCTCGTTACAGCGGCGAACTCGGGCCTGTAGATGGTAACGTTTTGTCGGACGGGCTTGCGGCAGACCTTGCCTGGATATTTGAAAACGCCCAGGACGGCGGGATTTACAATATTGTCATAAGCGGAAATGAAACTATTGCACCCATGGGTTTCGCAAACAGATTAGTACCTGCAGGCAAAACCGTTACTATAAATATTGTTGGCAGTGTACCAAGTACGGTAAATCTATCTGCTAACGGAAATATGTTTGTTATACATGATAATATTACTCTGAAAATTGGCAATAACGTTACGCTGCAAGGCAGACCTGATAACAACGGGTCTCTCGTTTGGGTACATAGTGCAATCGATGGCGGCACATTTGTTATGAATCCCGGGTCAAAAATTACAGGAAATATTTTCAACCGGGGAGGCGCAGCGAGAGTAGAAGGTCTTTTCATTATGAATGGAGGGACTATTACAGACAACCACGCTTCTACCGACGGTGGCGGAGTGTTAATCCTTGACGGTACATTCATTATGAACGGAGGAACTATCTCCGGGAATACTGCTGACAGAGACGGCGGCGGGGTTTTTAATGATGACGGTTTCTTTTATATACACGGAGGTACAATCTTCGGGAATACTGCCAGAGATGGCGGCGGGGTTTTTAGCGGCAGCACTCCTTCTTCTTCCGCAGGGATATTCCGCATAAGCAATGGGATTATTTATGGAGACGATGCCCATCCGCTTGAACTTAGAAACCTTAGAACTGAAGAGTTTGCCGGTGCGGCATTATCTTCGTGGGGAACATCCGAATACGGCACATTTATCGATGGCGTTTTTGCCACTGTCGGCAGTTTTGGTACTTTCAACAACAGAACCATCGAGGTAGTAAATGGTGTTCTTGCAAGACCATTACCTCCGGGTGACCCGATAACCATAACTATTACAGAGATAGACAATGAATATTTTGGGTGGAATATGTATCTATTCTTAATGAACCCGGGAGATACTGTCTCTGTAGATGTTCCACTTGGTAGACATAATGCTTTTGATGTGCAAGATCCTTCTGTAACATTCCCAATAATAAATTGGGAATCACTGCCTTTTAATACGCCGGGAACTTATGATGTTGTATTGATCTTAGAGCTGGATATAAACCCGGGTTTTCAACAAATCCTTATTACACTGCCATCAGTGGAAATTAAGTTGGAAGATAATCAAATACCATTTGCGGACTTCCTTGACAATTTTCCTCCCGACCCTATTACAATAACAATTACGGATATACCCGCTCGTTATATTGGAAGGATCGGTATGATCGAGTTTACTATGCCCGGAGACAGCGCTTCAATTGCATGGACAGAAGAAGATCCGATTTTTCAAGGTACTTCCTTAAATTTTACAATGAGGAATCACGAAGGACTTTTTAATACAGCCGGGAATTATGATATTCTTTTTTATTTGGTGATTCCTCCCTTTGAAACCAATGCAATTTTTACTGCCGGTATCATAGAAAATAAATCATTCTCTGAGAGCGGACACTATACCATATCATTTAATGACTTCGACATCTTCCATCCTCCTGCTTCCGATGGAATTATAATAAACGTTACCGGGATACCCGATGATTATATTGGGTGGACTGGATTAATAGATCTGGAATTTCCGGGAGTGCCGTTTACTATTAACGACCCTTCTTTTGTAACCATTAGAGGCCCCAACGCGTCTTTTGTGATGGAGTTTCAGGGAGAGCCTTTTGACGATGAGGGCAACTATAATGTTATCTTTAGATTGACCGAGGATTGGCTTGACATTAAAGTTTCTTCGCCTGTACTAAGGAATCTCACTATTGGGAATAACGACATATCATTTGCAGAATTTTTCCCTTCTACTACTCCCGATGGAATTGTCGTAACCGTTACCGGGATACCCAGTGAGTATATTGGATGGACCGGAATAATACAGCTGGAAATGCCAGGAGTACCGTTTCCTTTTGACCCTTCTATTGTAACCATTAGCGGCCCCAACGCGTCTTTTGCGATGGAGTTTCAGGGAGAGCCTTTTGACATGGAGGGCGACTATAATGTTATCTTTAGATTAACCGAGGATTGGGACGACATGAAAACTTCTTCACCTGTACTCAGGAATCTCACTATTGGGAATAACACAATTCCGTTTGAAGACTTCTTCCCCCCTCAATCAACAGCAATAACCATTACCATTACAGATATACCTGCAGAGCAACTTAACAGAAATGTTCGGATAACGTTGTGGAGTGGCAGCACTATTGTGGATACGGAACCGGTATTTGGTAATACAGGCGAATCTGTGAATTTTCCCCTAAGAGAAGTTCCACCGGGGATTTATGATATTACTTTGGTATTTGGGACTCTTTTTTTGGATATGCCATTAGTAACTTATAGATTAACATCTCATACTATTACGGCAACCCCTGCTCCTATATCATATAATGAATTTACGCTTGAAAATTAGTAACTTCTTGTTATGGTAAATTACCCCCTGCGAAAACACAAAATTCGCAGGGGGCTTTTTTTGTACTTGAGGCTGTCCCAAAACTTCAGTTTTTGGGACAAGCTCACTTGACAATAATAAACCTATACCTAATAATTAAAAAACAATGTCAATACACATAGCTGCAAAAAATGGAGATATTGCCGAGGTTATTTTACTGCCGGGAGATCCATTGCGGGCAAGATTTGTCGCCGAAAACTTTTTGGAAAATCCGATTCAATACAATGATGTAAGGAATATGCTTGGTTTTACGGGAACCTACAAGGGGAAACGGGTTTCCGTGCAGGGAACCGGCATGGGTATTCCATCAATATCGATTTATGTGAACGAATTGTTCAAAGAATACGGCGTAAAAAGGGCTATTCGTATCGGGACTGCGGGAGCGATCAACGAAAATGTAAAAATACGTGATCTGGTACTTGCCATGTCGGCTTGTACCGATTCCGGCGCAAATAATATCCGCTTTGGCGGGAGGAATTTTGCCCCTACCGCAACTTTTTCACTTCTGAAAAACGCTTGGGATACGGCAGTCGCAAAAGGCTGGCAGCCCAAAACCGGCGCTATTGTTTCATCCGATATGTTCTACACCGAAGACCCCGACGAATGGAAACTTTGGGCAAAATTTGGCTGCCTGGCTGTAGAAATGGAATGTGCCGAGCTTTATACTCTTGCCGCAAAATACGGAAGAGAAGCGCTTTGTATCCTGACTATCTCTGACAGTTTAGTTACCGGCGAATGTACCAGCTCCGAAGAAAGACAAAATACTTTCACCCGCATGATGGAAGTCGCACTGGAAACCGCAATCAGTTGA